>JBPOHM010000062.1:0-1573 GCA_052035585.1 Bacillota bacterium | reverse complement strand
ATTGAGTCTTTGATAGAACTGTATTGAAATGATTTATTTAACCATTCTGTTGCCCCGTATATATATAGCCCAGCGAATATAAGAAAACTTCATAGAAGTAGAAATGAGTTTAGTAAAGATGAATACAATGCTTTTATTCACAGCAAGGTTTTACCATATAAAAATTTGATTGAAGAAATACAGCAAGAGCTATTATCAAATAATGAGTTTAACAAAAATAAAGATAATCCAATCTTTAACAATATTTGTTTGGATTCTAAAGAATCTTGTGGTATAAGAATATCTCATGATAGCAGAATATCGACTACTTTTTTAATATCATATTTGCTTGAATATTTTGAAAGAGAGGCTTTCGAAGGAAAAAGTAGAAAAGGTAAAGTTTATATAATTGCAGGAGAATTAAACCATATAGCATATAAAAAACTCGAGGATTACTATTTTGATCTAATAATTGGAAAAGGTTTATCTTCTATTGATTGTATTGAATGTTATGCTGGTCCCAATATATCATGCCCAGATTTTTTTGATAAAAATAAAGATTCAATAATTGACTCTAATTTTTTTATTAATCTGTATTTAACATACAAGCAAAGGGATAAAATAAGATTGTTTCAGTTAAAAAAGCGAAAAGATTTTCATTTTATTATTCATGAATTTAATAACTCTTTATGTCTTGTAGAAGACCAACATGATGAATTTTCAGAAAGAGCAACAACTGTAGTTTTTAACAACCCACATTTATGCAATCTCCTAAGAGAAATGGTTGAATCATATAATAGAGAATCAAAACCTTTAATAACCGAAGAAGACATAAGAAAAGCTTTAAAGACTGAATCAGAAATAATAAATCATATACTGATTGCATAGCTTTCACAAACTGTCCAATTAAATTAAAAGGTTGGAACAGTTCCACAATCTAAAGAGTAAATTTAAGTCTGTATTATCATTTTGACTGAATAGACAGATCTTTATTAATATTGTTTTTTTTTTATGTATAATCAAATTTTAAATATAAATTTGTAAAGAGAGGTTTCATATATATGAGAATGCCTATTCAGGGTGAGAAAGTATTAACTATGGCAAGGAATATATCTTATTTTATAAGTCTTCAAAAAGAACCTCTTCCAGTAGATATAGATTGGGTTATTAAAAGGTTTGGAGTGAGGATTATATATAAGGATTTCCCGCCAGCTTTTGATGCTTTAATTACACACTCTGATGCTGGCTACCCACTAATTATTGCTAATAGTGATAAACCTCCAAATAGATTGAGGTTTTCTCTTGCTCATGAGTTTGGACATTATATTATTCCTTGGCACTACTGGGAGAGGGTATGCCTCGGGAAGAAGCCTCTTCACCTTGAGTCGGAGTATCACCTGGAGGTGGAGGCAAATCTATTTGCGGGAGAGATGCTAATGCCATATGAGAAGTTTTATCCTCTTGCTATTGATCCAAAAGTATCAGTGGAGGAAATCTCAACTACATTTAAGACCTCTGTGGCTGCAGTGAAAAGTAGGTATGGGACAATACTTAGATATAAGGAGTTTTATGAGGAGGTGTCAAAGGAAAATAA
>JBPOHM010000244.1:0-2739 GCA_052035585.1 Bacillota bacterium | reverse complement strand
CTTATAATATCTGCTTTAATCTTTAATTATATAGATCAAAATGAAATAACAACTAGAATTGATTATGAAAGCTTAAAGGAGTACAGCTTTTTAAGATTATTTTTTGAATATATTAAAAAGAACGTTTTATATTTTATTTTAATAACAATTTTCTCATTGTTTGGATTTAGCTTTATTATATATACTGGTTTTTCATTTATTACAATAATATATGGAATTTCAATGATATATTTTATTAAATTATCATCAGCAGACTTTATTTATCTAATTTCAAATATAGCTGATTATTTAATTTATTTTCCTATACTAGCGTTTTTTACATATAATTCTATTTTAATATCAAAAAATATAAAAAAAATAAAGACTAATTTAAAAAAAGTTGATATAATAGTAAGTAAACATATAAGCTTTTCTCTAATAACTGTTTCATTAGTTATTATTTATTCATTTATACATAGTTTTTGGGTATATATAATTTTACTAATGAAGAATTAAAAAGGCTTATTGATTAAAAGGAAGGAGATAATTACTCCTTGCTTAAAGAAAGGGATGTAGTAAGTTTGGAAAAGGTATTTGAAAATTATGCAACAAAACTAAAATCTAAGAAGCTAAGTGAAAATACAATAAATTCTTACATAAGTGATATAAAAGCATTTATATCATACATAGAAACGGAATATACTGCATTTTATCTTGATGTTAAGAAAACTCAAGTGTTAACATATTTAGTTGAGTTGCAAAAAAAGGGTAAAAGCTCCTCAACTATTGCTAGAAATATTTCATCACTTAAAAATTTTTATGATTTTTTAAGAGAGGAAAGAGTTATTGGTGAAAATCCTATACAAAATATACATAGCCCTAAGCAAATAAAAAAAGCACCTGTTACATTAAGTGAGAGTGAGATAACAAGGCTCATGAGCTTACCTGACACCAATACATTTAAAGGTAGTAGAGATAGTGCAATTCTTGAATTATTATATTCATCAGGTATAAAAGTAACTGAATTGATTAATATAAAGCTTGATGATATAATCTTTAATGCTTCTATAATACTAATCGGTAAAAATAATGAGGATAAATCAATGCCATTAAAAAATAGGGCTGTACCGATAGGTAAAATAGCTTTAAATGCAATTAATGATTACATAAGTAAATTTAGGGTAAATAAATGTAAAGAGGACATAAATTTCTTATTTATAAATAGTAGTGGTGAACCATTGACTAGACAGGGAGTATGGAAGATACTTAAATACTATGAAAAGAAGCTGGAGTTAAATCATGAGCTTTCACCACAGGTTTTAAGAAATTCATTTGCAGTACATCTTTTAAACAATGGTGCTGATATTGCTTCAGTTCAAGAATTGATGGGACATAAAAATATCACAGCAATGCAAAACTATCTGCAAGCAACTCAGCAAAAATCGTTAGAGATGTTTAAGAGCTTGCATCCACGTGCATAACATAGTGAAGCTTTGCTTCACATTTAAAAAATCGTACCGATTTTTCTATAATTTAAACAAGATACAATATAATGAAGCTTCACTTAATAAAATAAGTTAAGTATAAAATTTAAATAACTAGGAGGATAAAATGATAAACAGAGTAATATTAATAGTTTTAGATAGCGTTGGTATTGGAGAATTACCAGATGCTCATTTATTTAATGATGAAGGAAGTAATACTGTAGGTAATATATATAAAAACATTAAGGGATTTAATTTACCTAAGCTAGAACAGCTTGGATTATTAAATATAGAAGGACTGAGAGATTTAAAAACAGGCAATGACAAGGTTGTTGGATCTTATGGAAGAGCTAATGAGAAATCAATGGGTAAGGACACTACAACAGGTCATTGGGAAATGAGTGGTGTTATATTACCTCAAGCATTTCCAACATATCCAAATGGATTCCCAACAGATCTTATAGAAGAGTTTGAAAGAAGAACAGGCAGAAAGGTAATAGGAAACTGTGTAGCATCTGGAACTGAAATTATTCAAAGACTTGGTGATGAGCATGTAAATTCAGGAGCATTGATTGTTTATACTTCAGCAGATAGTGTATTCCAAGTAGCAGCACATGAAGGAGTAGTTCCATTAGAGGAGCTATATAATGTATGCCAAATTGCGAGAGATATGTTAGTAGGAGAGCATGCGGTAGGTCGTGTAATAGCTAGACCTTTCATTGGTGAAGCTGGAAACTATAGTAGAACTGGAAATAGAAGAGATTTTTCATTACAACCTATAAAAAATACAATGCTTGATTATTTATCAAATAATGGATATATGACTTATGCTATAGGAAAAATTGAAGATATCTTTGCAAATAAAGGAATAAATAGAGCAGATCATACAAAGAACAATCAAGAAGGTATTGAAGCAACAATTGCAGCTATTAAAGAAAATACATCAGGTATTATATTCACTAATTTAGTTGATTTTGATATGCTATATGGACATAGAAATGATATAGAGGGTTATGGAAATGCATTAAAGCATTTTGATAGCTATTTAGATGAAATTAAGAGTATATTGAAGGATGAGGATGTATTGATAATTACAGCAGATCATGGCTGTGATCCTAGCACACCAAGTACAGATCATTCAAGAGAGTATATTCCAATATTATTCTATGGAAATAAAATTAAAGAAAATAATGATTTTGGAACACTTGATACTTATGCATGTATAGGTAAAACAATATTAGATATGTTTAATATAGAAAATGATATTGATGGATAT
>JBPOHM010000049.1:0-10559 GCA_052035585.1 Bacillota bacterium | reverse complement strand
GTTTGAAGGATTACAATATACATTTGGTTTAATTTTAGGAAGAATTATCATAGTGATATTAAGTTTATTAGTGCTAAAGATTGGTATTAATAATTTTAATTTTCTTATAGAAGAGTCATCTGAAGATGATTTAACTCAACAAGATTTCAATCAACGAAGTAAATTATTTTCTAATATTTATGACATATTATCTAAACTTGGGCTACATGAGATGATATTGAACTTATCTAGTGTAAAAATCACGCAGAAATATTTATTTGTAGCTTTTATGATATTAAGCTTTTTATCAAAAGCTAGATTTATCAATGTTATGCTTTTTTTAATACCAATGAATTTACTCATAAAATTAATGACTTACAATAAGGAAGGTGCTCTATTAGATATAGTAAAATCAACTAATTATTATCCAAAGCAAATAATTAAATCATGGCTTTCTGGTTTAATTGTTTTGTTATTTGCAAATTCTTTAGTTATAATTAGATTTTTATTGGTTGGTGATAATAAATCAATTGCTGTTGTTATCGCTGGTTGCTCAATAATATGTTCAGTTGCTACTTTAATTATAGAAGTTACAAACAATGAAAATTTATTTCAAATACTATATATGTTTTTCTTATATATTTTATTGGATGGGAACTTTTATGTAATTGATTTTACTGGATTGAGCACATCTCTGTGGAGCAATAACTTAGTTTTGAGGTATCTACTTATTAGTGTGGCAATTATATTGTTATTGTATAGTAAAAGAAAATTAGAGCATTCTTATTTCTTTATAAAGGGGGAGCGTTTATCATGAACATTATCTGTGAGAATGTTAGTAAACAATATCGTAACATTCATGCTATTGAAAATATTAATCTAAAATTAGAAACGGGTATTAATTTGCTTATTGGCACAAATGGTGCTGGAAAGTCTACATTGTTAAATATTTTGGCTACTGTTAAAGCTCCAACAGGAGGCAATGTAACTTATAATAAACGTACTATCTTTTCTAAAGAATATAGAAGCATATTAGGATATTTACCACAAGATTTTAATGCTTATGAAAATTTGACAGGTTATGAGTTTTTAATGTATATGGCGAGTATTAAGGGGGTTAATAGACAAAAATCCATCGCAGATATTTATAAATACTTAGATACATTTAATTTAACGCAAAGTGCTAATCGTAAACTTAGTTCATATTCTGGGGGAATGATACAAAGGATTGGCATAATTCAAGCTTTAATTAATAATCCTATGATTTTAATTCTTGATGAACCTTTTAACTCATTAGACCCAGAAGAAAGACGTGTAGCAAAAAATATTTTAAAGGACTTAAGTAAAGACAGAATAATTATTTTATCATCTCATGTTCTTCAAGAACTGGAGGAATTTGATGGTAAAATTATAGCTCTTGAACAAGGTCAGGTTAGAGCTATATCTAAAATGGATGATTTAAGAAAAAAATATGGTAATAATTTTTTAGAAAAGTTTTATTTTAGTATTTTACATAATTCAGCCGTAATAAAAGGCTGAAAATTTAAAAGAAAAAGGCTTAAAAATAATTATGAAAGTATCTATATTTTTACTAATAGAATGGATAAAACATTTGATATGTTAATTAATAAACTAGTTTTATCACAGAAGTTATTATATATTTATACTAGTTGTGTATTATAAAGCCCTGCTTTTTTCTTTGAAAATTGATAGAATAAAGACAGCTACTAGAATTAATGCACAAGCAATAATACTTTTTAAGGTGATTGGCTCATTAAGAAAAATTATTCCCATAATTACACTAGTTATTGGTTCAAACATACATAATATTGCAGTTGTAGTAGGACCAATATTTTTTACGCCAATTTGCATAAAGCTAATTGCAATGACTGAAGCTAAAATACTTACTATAAATGAATAAATCCATGCTGTAGGAGTTAATGATAAGGTAAAGTTTCCACTTATAATTGCAACTATAAATAAAACTAATGATGAAGACATGCAGGTATAAAATGTGACTAAAAGTGGGGGATAGTTTTTAAGACCACTTTTATCCATGTAAATCAGAGATATTCCATATGCAATACCTGATGCAAATGCTATTAAAAGTCCTATAAGGTTAAATGAGCTACCACTATCAAAAAATAGCATAATACCAGCTGAAGATATTATAAGAGAAAAAATCTGCACCTTATTTATCTTTTCTTTGAAAAATATAGCTAAAACAAAAGCTACAAGCACTGGATATACATAATGTACTGTTGTTGCCATACCAACAGATATAAAGTTATATGAGGTATATAGAAGTAGAGCTGTTAAAATAGTGCTAAATATACTTAAGAAGAATAGTTTTCTAAGCTCTGTCCAGCTAAGCTTAATTGATATTTTTGTGTACTTTAATATTGCATACATTATTGGCAATGACATACCATTTCTTAAAAAAACAAGCATTATAGGATTGCTACCACCAGAGTATGTTATCTTACACAATATTGGAGTAAAACCAAATATAAATGCTGATATTATTACACATATAAAGCCTTTAGTTTTGTTCATTTATTTTGTCCTTCTTTGTAGAAATTTTATATCTTTATACTATCATTTTGTTTGATGATAAACAAGAGAAAGTTTAATTAAAAGCTTGATAAATTTGAGCTTTGATATTATAATCTAATCTTAGTAAGCTTAGTTTTATATAATTACACGAAAGGATTGATAAATTTTGGATATAATAAATACAAAGCTTGTTAAAATAGATCCAAATAATATAGATTATGAAATTTTATCAGAAGCAGCTCAAATAATTAAAAATGGTGGAACAGTTATATTTCCTACAGAAACAGTGTATGGTTTAGGTGCCAATGCACTTAATGAGGATTCATGTGATAAAATATATAAAGCAAAGGGTAGACCAAGTGATAATCCATTAATTGTGCATATAAGCTCTATAGATGAGTTAAATAAATTAGTTAAGGAAATTCCTGAGAATGCAAAAATAATGGCAGAAAAATTTTGGCCTGGACCATTGACAATGATTTTTGATAAAAAGGATATAATAAGCTATAAGATAACAGCAGGTTTAGACACAGTAGCTATTAGGATGCCAGAAAATATAATTGCAAGAGAGCTCATAAGACTAAGTGGATGTCCTATTGCAGCTCCAAGCGCTAATACTTCTGGCAAGCCAAGTCCAACCTCTGCACAGCATGTTATAGAGGATATGCTTGGAAGAGTTGATATGATAATTGATGGGGGAAGCTGTGAGATAGGTCTTGAATCATCAGTTGTAGATGTCACTACAGAAATTCCAACAATATTAAGACCAGGTAGAGTGACCAAAGAAGATATAGAAGGGATTTTTGGTAAATGTGAAACAGATCCTGCTATAATTAAAAGTGATGAAAATATAGTTCCGAAATCACCTGGGCAAAAGTACAGACATTATTCACCAAAGGCAGAGCTTATTTTATACAAGGGTAGCCTACAAAAAACAATTAATACAATTAAAAAAGACTGTAAAAAATATATAAATGAAGGTAAAAAGGTTGGAATTATTGCAAGTGAGCAAGGTCTTAGTTATTATAAGGATTTAGATGATAACATAATAATTAAGTTAATAGGTGATAGGAACAATCCGTTAACTATTGCGTCTAATTTATTTGATGTTTTACGAAGCTTTGATTCAACAGGTGTTAATGTTATCTTATCAGAAGCCTTTGATGACAAAGGAATTGGTGGTGCTATAATGAATAGACTTGGAAAAGCAGCAAGTAGAAAGCTTGAGCTTGATAAATTTAAAATATTATTTATTTGTACAGGAAATACTTGCAGAAGTCCAATGGCAGAAGGTATAATGAAGGATATAGCAAAGCAAAAAGGATGGGAAATTGAGGTTTCATCTGCTGGTATAAGTGCTTTTGATAATGATAAAGCAAGTGAAAAGGCAGTATTAGCATTAAAGGAAATAGGAATAGATATAAATACACATAAATCAAGCTTAATTAATCAAAAAATGCTAGAGGATGCTGATTTAATAATAACAATGACAGCTTATCATAAGGATATATTAGTAAATAAATATAAGGATGTTGAGGATAAAGTGATTTCACTTAATGTTCAGGATCCTTATGGTGGAAGCTATGAGATATATAGAGCATGTAGAGAAGAAATAAGAAGTGAAATTTTGAAAATATGTGATAAATTGATGATTTATTAGTTAAATAAAATATTATTAAAGGAGAAAAATCAATGAAAATATCATTAGGTTGCGATCATGGTGGTTTTGAATTAAAAGAATTTATAAAGAAGCATTTAGAAGATAATGGATATGAAGTTTATGATACTGGAACATATAGCTTGGATTCTGTTGATTATCCTGATTTTGCAGAAAAAGCAGCTTATTTAGTAGCAAATAAGGAAGTTGATAAAGGGATAGTGATTTGTACTACAGGTATAGGTATTTCAATAGCTGCTAATAAGGTTGATGGAATTAGATGTGCTCTATGTACAGATAGTTATATGGCTAAAATGACAAGATTGCATAATGATGCTAATATGCTAGCATTAGGTGCAGGTATTGTTGGAAAAAATTTAGCTTTAGATATAGTTGACACTTGGCTTAACACAGAGTTTGAAGGTGGAAGACATAGCAAACGTGTTGAGAAAATTATGAATATTGGGAAATAAGGACTTAGAGAGGTTAGCATCATGGATAAAATGTATGTTATGGCATTTTTCTTTGCATTTGTTATTTCATTTTTAATAACACCACTAGCAAGAAAGCTTGCCATAAAGGTAGGAGCATTAGATGTTCCAAAATCAGATAGAAAAATTCACAAGGACGCAATGCCTTATTTTGGAGGTATTGCTATGTACATAGCAATTATCGCATGTATGTATGTTTTTTTACCTAGTACTAAAACAAATATATCGGTAATGATAGGAGCAACCCTGCTTGTTTTAGTAGGGATAGTAGATGATATGTATGAAATGCCTGCCAAAATCAAATTAGCATTTCAAATACTCGCTGCTGTTATCGCAGTATATGGTGGAGTAAGGATATATTTTATAACTAATCCTTTTCATACAGCAGGACTTAGTTTTTTAAATACATTTTCAATTCCAATTACTTTAATTTGGATAGTAGGTATTACAAATACTATTAATTTAATCGATGGGTTAGATGGATTAGCAGCAGGGGTATCAGGTATAGCAGCACTTGCATTGTTGTTTACTGTAACTCCTTTAGGATATAGCTTTATTATAGTTGAATGTGCAATAGTGGCAGGAGCAGCATTTGGATTTTTGCCTCATAATTTTAATCCTGCAAAGATTTTTATGGGTGATACTGGTTCAATGCTCTTAGGATATATGCTATCAATAGTTGCTGTGTTAGGAGTTGCAAAGAGTGTTGCTGCTATAACATTGATTGTTCCTATATTTGCTATTGGACTTCCAATACTAGATACTCTATTTGCTATTGTAAGAAGATTAATTAACAAAAAGCCTATAATGGAGGCTGACAAGGAGCATTTGCATCATCAGCTGATGAAGAAGGGACTCAATCAAAAACAAACAGTACTTGTTTTATATGGAATAAGTATTTTCCTTGGATTAACCGCAGTATTTATCTCAAAAACTAACACAAAAACAGGTATTTGGGTAGGTGTAGTTGTTGCAATATTAATTTTAATATTAGCAAATAAATTGAATTTAATAAGAAAAGCGAGAGAGAAATAATAAGTTTAAAGGAGATATTTTGATATGAGTGATAAAAAGGTTTATGTTAGTAAAACAGTAAAAGAAGGAATAACATTTGGTAGTGCTTTAGCTATGATTATTAGTTATACAGCTTGGAAGTCAATTGGATGGGCAATTTTTCATGGTCTCCTAAGTTGGATATATGTGATTTATTACATAATTAAGTATTAGATGAGGTAAATGATGGAAAAGAAAAAAATACTAGTAGTTTTTGGGACAAGACCAGAAACAATAAAGATGGCTCCATTAATTAAGGAATTAAAAAAAGAAGAGAATTTCATAACAAAGGTATGTGTAACTGGTCAGCATAGAGATATGATTGATCCATTGTTAAAGATATTGGATATTAAGCCTGATTATGATTTGAACATATTCAAGCATGGTCAAACACTAACAGAAGTAACTCATAAATCATTAGTTGGGGTTGAGGAAGTAATTAAGGAATTTAATCCTGATTTATTGCTTGTACAGGGTGATACAACAGCTGTATTTGCGGGAGCCTTAGCAGCATTTTACAATGGTATAAAAATAGGGCACGTTGAAGCTGGCTTAAGAAGTGGTGATTTATATTCTCCATATCCAGAAGAGGCTAATAGGATGCTTACTGGAGTTTTAACTAATTATCACTTTGCTCCTACACAGCATTCAAAAGCAAACTTACTTAGAGAAGGTTATGATGAATCTAAGATATATGTAACTGGAAACACTGAAATAGACGCACTTCATATGGTTTTAGACAAAAACTACAAATTTGAAGATGAAGTTATAAACAATATTGATTTTGAAAATAAGAAAGTAATAGTTATGACAGCTCATAGAAGAGAAAATATAGGTGAAAATATGGAGAATATTTTCTCTGCAATTAATGATGTAGCAAATGAAAATCAAGATGTAGAAATAATATATGCTATGCATAAAAATCCTAAGGTTAGAGAAATAGCAGTAAAAATATTAGGAAATAACAGCAGAGTACATTTAACAGAGCCTATAGACTATTTACCTTTTATGAATCTTATAGCAAAAAGCTATATGGTAGTTACAGATTCTGGAGGAATACAGGAATCTGCTCCAGCACTTGGCAAGCCAGTCTTAGTAGTTAGAAAAGAAACAGAAAGACCAGAGGGAATAGAAGCTGGAACTGCAAAGCTTATAGGTGTTGATAGACAAGAGGTTTATGAGAATATTAGTTTATTAGTTAATAATAAAGAAGAATATGTAAAGATGGCGAATGCAGTGAATCCTTATGGAGATGGTAATGCAGCGAAAAATATTGTGAAAATAATTAAAAGCAATTTAGTATAAGTTATTTTATATTTTTTACAACATAAAAATTGCTTTAAATTATTGTCTGGAGGTTGGCTGTGTATAAGATATTAATTATAGAAGATGACAAGACAATTGCTAATATTCTCATGGAGCATTTATCAAAGTGGGAGTATGAGGTTGCTTGTGCAGATGATTTTAAAAATATTAATGAGCTCGTGAAAAAGGAAAATCCACATTTGATTTTACTTGATATTATGCTTCCATTTTTTAATGGCTTTTATTGGTGTAATGAGATAAGGAAAATTTCTAATGCTCCTATTATATTTATTTCCTCAGCTTCTGATAATATGAATATTGTAATGGCAATGAATATGGGCGGAGATGATTTCATTGCTAAGCCTTTTGACCTTGATGTCTTGACAGCAAAGATACAGGCTGTTATCAGACGAACATACTCAATACAGGGACAAATGAATATTATTGAGTATAAAGGTATTATACTTAATTTGAGCGATACAACACTTAGCTATGAGGATAAAAAAATTGAATTAACTAAAAACGAATATAAAATATTGCAATTAATTATGGAGAATATAGGCAAGGTTGTTTCAAGAGATAAAATTATTGAAAAGCTTTGGGAAAGCGAAAGCTTTATAGATGATAACACTTTGACAGTGAATATGACTAGACTTCGCAAAAAGCTAGAGGACATAGGACTAAGTGACTTTATAAAAACTAAAAAAGGAATGGGCTATTTAGCTGAATAGAAAATGAAAGATTTTATAAGTGTTTTATTTTCATATGTAAAAAAACAGATTTTCGTTCTAGTGGCATTCTTAATGTGCTCACTTATTTTTGCTATTGTTTTTTCCTTGTATAATTTACCGACAGAAGCAGTTTATTATGCTGTTTTACTATGTTTTTTTGCATTAGCAATAATAGCATTTTTAAGAGTTTTCTATTATTACAAAAAACATAAAGAGCTAGAATATTTTAAAAAAGTTGTAACTGTTAGCCTGCCAAATTTTTCAGATTCGAATGATAAAATTGAGAAGGACTACCAAGAGCTTATAAACATACTTCATAGTAGTAAAATAAGTGTTATTAATGAAAAGGATAATTCCTTTAGCAATATGATGGACTATTATACGCTTTGGGCTCATCAAATAAAGACACCAATTGCAGCAATGAGATTGATTTTACAGTCGGAGGAAAAGGAATATAATGAAGAGCTCTTAGAACAGCTTTTTAGAACTGAGCAATATGTTGAGATGGTTCTACAATATTTAAGGATGGAAAGTGATTCATCAGATTTATTAATAAGAAGATATAACTTAGACAACATTGTAAAACAAGCAGTTAAAAAGTATGCAAAATCATTTATTCGTAAAAAAATTAAGCTTAACTATGAGGATTTAAATACGGGTGTAATAACTGATGAAAAATGGTTAGTTTTCGTTATAGAGCAATTGCTTTCAAATGCCTTAAAATATACATACTCAGGCTCTATATCAATATATATGGATGAAGTGCTTCCAGAAACCTTGTTTATTGAGGATACTTGTATAGGAATACAATAAGAGGACTTGCCAAGAGTCTTTGAAAAGGTATTTAATGGTTATAATGGAAGAGCTGATAAAAAGTCAACAGGTATTGGATTATACCTTTGTAAAAAGGTTCTTAAAAAGCTATCTCATACAATATCAATAGAGTCAATACTTGGTAAAGGAACAAAAGTAAAAATAGGCCTAGATATGATTGATATAGAAGTGGAATAGCTGTTAAAAAATTTAATAAAATAAAGGATTTAACCTAAAAAACATTTATAATATAACGTTTTATTTATTATAGATGTTTTTTAGGTTATTTTACTTAATATTATTTATATTATTAATATATTTCATGAAATCAATTTTAAAATAAAAAGCACGATTTTTATCAGATATTATTCTATTATATGTTTTAGAATAAATAGGATGATATGGTTTAGAATCTTTAGTTCTAATTTGTATAAACTTACCACTAGTAGTATGTAATGTTGCATTACTTGATACGTTGAGTTGCTTGTTTAATTGTTCACATATATAATAGTAATCTGATTCTAATTGTGTGAGTAATTCTTCATATTTTTTTGATTCTAAGTTTATTTCAATACAAGGAAGATACATCCATTCACTGACTGGACCATCTTTACTTATTGGAACATATAATATATTTTTAATTTTTTTATATAATTCTGTTTCATAAAAGTTCTTTTTTACTAGCATTTCATCAATCATAGAATTGACTTGAGTAATAAACATGGTTTCTTTAGGTTCACCATTTTTATTACATTTATTTGTTTTTAACTCACCATCTTCAAAGTCTAGTTTATTGTTAGAAAGTTTTAGCCCAATTGTGAGTTCTAATAATTGACCTGTTCTACCTTTATTTATAATTAACATAGCATCTTTAATGTCCTCTGGACTTAAAAAATTTTCAAATTTAATATTAGCTAGCTTATCAATACGTGTCTTTGCTTCTATTAATTTCACTTTCTTTTACCTCCTCAAAAAAATGTATAATATCAACATTTAATACATTAGCTATTTGGTTTAAAACTGAAATAGAAATACTTTTATGACAATTAGTGGCTTCAATTTTTGATAAATAACTAATGCTTATTTGTGCAGCTTCAGCAAGTTGTGCTTGTGTTAACTTTGATAGTTTTCGATAATATTTAATATTAGTCCCAATAGTTTCGTATAATTTTTTATCGTTTTTAAATTCATCTTAGTTCTCCATTCACTATTTGTGAATATTATCTCATATTGAGAAGGTTAATTAAATTCACTTATAGTGAATGTAAAATATAAAAAATGAAAAGTAAAAAAATACATTAATATAAAAATGTAGATTATTGTAAAAAAATAATATATAATTAAGTATAAAAGTAAATGGGGGGATTTACTATGTACTTACAACCAAATAATTTTAATATTGAGTCAACAACAATTTGGTCATTTCCAAACAGAGGGGATTGGGCTACTCATTCAGGTAAATATCGAGGTAATTGGTCACCTTATGTACCAAGAAATTTAATTATTAGATATACGAACCAAGGAGATTGTGTATTAGATCAATTTTTAGGAAGTGGTACAACCTTAATAGAGGCTAAATTATTGAATCGTAATGCGATTGGTATAGATATTAATCCTAATTCTATTATTATTTCAAAAGAAAATATGAAATTTCAATGTGAAACAACATCAAAAATACTAATAAAAAAGGGCAATGCAATAAATCTTGATTTTATAAAAGATAATGCTATTGATTTTATATGTACACATCCACCATATGCTGATATTATTAAATATAGTAAAGATATAGAAGAAGATATATCTTTACTGTCAGCTGATAAATTTATAGAACAAATGGAATTAGTAGCCAAGGAATCATTTAGAGTGTTAAAAAATATGAAAATGTGTGCAATTATGATGGGAGATATTAGAAAAAAAGGCAAAGTGATACCACTTGGTTTTAAAACAATGGAAGCTTTTATAAAAGCAGGCTTT
>JBPOHM010000373.1:0-1980 GCA_052035585.1 Bacillota bacterium | reverse complement strand
TCTCTGAGGGTATAAGACTATCTGGAAGAGATATATTTTTAGAAGTAGTTTCTTCTTCCGATTTAGCTGGATTTTCTTTTGGATTATCAACTGGTTGAGAAGGAACTTCAGAAGTTATTTCTCCATTAGGTTCTTTTGGAGCCTGTTTTATACTGTTGGAACAGGAATTGCTAAATGTAATAATTAAGACAATGCTTATAACAAGCCACATTCTCAGATGCGCTATATTTTTCATTATTCTTTTCATAATTTCCGTACCTCGCTTAAATTAATTGTATTTATACTAAAAATAGAATAATATTTTAAATAGATAAATTCAATTTTATTGAGGTTTATGAAGAAAATAGCTTAAGAAAAGGAGTTTTTATGAAGAATTTATGGGCACCATGGAGATATGTATATATAAGAGGGAATAAAGATAAAGAATGTTTCTTTTGCAAAATGATTAAAGAAGATAAAGATAGCGAAAATTACATAATTTATAGAGGTAAATATAATTTTATCGTTTTAAATAAATATCCATATTCTCCCGGACACTTAATGGTTGTTCCTTATTCACATATTAGTCAATTATCTGAACTAAGAGATGAAGCATCATTAGAATTTATTAATCTTATTGATTATTCAATTAGATTACTTAAGGCTACTTTTGAACCACAAGGGTTTAATGTAGGGATGAATATAGGAAAAGTAGCTGGTGCTGGAGTAGAAGACCACATTCATGCTCATGTAGTTCCACGTTGGACAGGAGATTCTAATTTTATTACAGTTATTGGAGAAACTAGGGTTATATCTGAAGCATTAGAAGAAACATATCGTAAACTGATAAATACTATTCAAAATAATAGTGTACTTTTAAAAATAAATTAAATGTTTGAAAAATCATCATTTTCTTTTAGACTTATAATCATATTTTAAAGATTGGAGAAAATTCTATGTTGAATAATAAAAAAATAAATGGAGTTGCATTAACATATGATGATGTATTAATATTACCTGCTTATTCGAATATTCTTCCAAGAGATGTAGACTTACATACAAGATTTACGAAAAACATATCTTTAAATATTCCAATTGTGAGCGCTGCAATGGATAGGGTTACTGAATCACGTTTAGCTATAGCTCTTGCACGTCAAGGAGGCATCGGTATAATTCACAAGAATTTATCTCCAACAATGCAAGCAGAAGAAGTAGACAGAGTAAAAAAATCAGAGAGTGGCCTTATAACAAACCCAATTACGCTTTCTGAAGACGCTACAATTCAGGATGTTTTAAATATTACTGAGAAATACCATATATCAGGTGTTCCAATTACTAAAGATGAAAAATTAATAGGAATAATAACAAACAGAGATATAAGATTTATTACAGACTATACTGAAAAGGTATCAGATGTTATGACTAAAGAAAACCTTATTACAGCTAAAGAAGGAACATCAATTATAGAAGCAAAAGAAATACTAAAACAGCACAAAGTTGAAAAATTATTAATAGTAGATGATGATTATAACCTTAAAGGTCTCATAACAATAAAAGATATTAATAAAATGATTGAATATCCTAATTCATGTAAGGATAAAAGTGGTAGATTAATAGTAGGAGCAGCTATTTCTGTTTCAAAAGATGCACTCACTCGAGTAGAGCTATTATACAAAGCTGGAGTTGATGCAATTGTTATTGACTCAGCTCATGGGCATTCAGAAGGAGTTATAAATTTATTAAAGAGTATAAAAGATAAATATCCTGATCTTCCTGTTGTTGCTGGAAATGTTGCAACTCCTGAAGGGACATATTCATTAATTGAAGAGGGTGCATCTGCTGTTAAAGTTGGCATAGGTCCAGGGTCTATTTGCACAACAAGAATAATAGCAGGTTGTGGTGTTCCACAGTTTTCAGCGATTATGATGTGCTCAGAAATTGCTGATAAATACGATATTCCAATTATTGCTGACGGTGGTATAAGATACTCTGGTGATATAA
>JBPOHM010000272.1:0-2111 GCA_052035585.1 Bacillota bacterium | reverse complement strand
ATAAAATACCTTACCTAGGGCTGTGCTATGGTATGCAGATGGCAGCTATTGAGTTTTGCAGAAATGTAGTTGGTATTAAAGATGCAAATTCAGAGGAGATAAATCCTAAATCAAAGAATTTAGTTATTCATTTAATGGAAAATCAAAAAGATATACTTAAACATCAGAATTATGGTGGTACGATAAGATTGGGAGCATGGCCGTGTAAAATAAAGAAAGGGTCTCTGCTTGAGTCTCTTTATAAAAAATATACCAATTCTCTGTACAATACTCTTCCTGTTGTAATGGAAAGGCATAGGCATAGATATGAGTTTAATACAAAATATTCTTCATCTATTGAAAGTAAAGGTATGATAATCTCGGGAGAGAGTCCTGATGGAAAACTGGTAGAGGCAATTGAGCTTGACAAGAAATTACATCCATTTTTTGTTGGAACACAATATCATCCAGAGTTAAAGAGTAGATTTTTAGCTCCACACCCAATATTTCTAGGTTTTATAACTGCTGCTAAAAAGAGGAAAATTATTTAATATATTAACTATGTTTTTATGGAAGTAAAAAAAGCTATTATTACAACTGCTGGATATTCAACTAGATTTCTTCCTGCATGTAAGAATATTCCTAAGGTTATGCTTCCTGTTCTTGAAGTTCCTATTATTCATGAGCAGGTAAAAGAGTGTATTGAGGGGGGAATTACTGATATTATAATTATTACTTCATATGGAAATAATGCTATTGAGGATTATTTTGACAGCAGACCTGATTTAGAAACACACTTAGTTAATACAGGAAAAGAGGATAGATACAAAAGGTTTGGAGAGGTATTCGGAAAGGCAAATGTAGTCTGTGTGAGACAGAATAGATCCCTTCCATATGGAAGCGGCAGTGCAATACTTGCAGCACAGCCTTGGATACGGGAAGGTGAACCATTTGCAATTCTTTATGGAGATGATCTTGTATTATCAAAGAAGTCAGGTATTGGGCAGTTAAAAGAATTTTTTGAATCACAGAAGAGTATTGGTGGTGTTATTGCCGTTCAAAAAGTAGATGAGAAGGACATATCAAAGTATGGATGTGTTAAATTTAAAGATGAAAGTAAAGGGATAATTGACTCTATACTTGAGAAACCATCTGAAAATGAAGCTCCCTCTCTTCTTGGTTCATATGGAAGGTATATTTTGTCATATGATATTTTTAAATATCTTCATACAGGTACTCTTATTAATAATGAGCTGTATTTATCAAAGGCAATTGATGATATGGCAAAAGAGATAGATGTATATGCAAAAATAATTGAAGGTGAATGGTTAACAACAGGAGATCCTCACAATTATTTAAATGCTGTAATAAAGTATGCGATGCAAAGAGAGGATTATAAAGAGGAAATACTTAAAATGGTTAACTCTTAATATATATTTTTAAGTCAACTGCCACTACTCTATTTTCTGTTAGTATTACAGGGTTCATATCAATACTGAAAATTTGGGGATATGTAACAAGCAGTCTTTGTACTTTGTCTATCATTTCTATAAGCTTTTGTTTATGATGTGGAGGTTTTCCTCTATACCCATCAATTATTTTTAGAACCTTTGTAGCATTTAATTTCTCTGTTATATTTTTTATGCTCTCAGGAACTAATATGTGCTGAATATCTTGATAAACCTCTGTATACACTCCACCCTGTCCGATTGCAATTAAGTGACCAAATCCTCTCCCTTCCTTTTCATAAATGTCTGCTCCACCCTCTCTATTTGCACCAATAAAAAACTCAAGTTTAGGTTCAATCATCTCTTGTATTAAAATCTCAGGATATTTTCTTCCTGTTATCTTCTCAATATTGTTAGCTAAAACATTAAATTTCTCCTGTAGCTCAGATATTGTTCTAATGTCTATAAATACTCCCTTCACATCTGTTTTATGAGTTAAATCTTTTGATACTGCTTTAATAACAACAGGAAAATTTTTACTTGCAAACTGTATAGCTTCATTTATATTAGCAGTAATTATCTGCTTAGGAAGTGATATTCCTACCTCTTTTGCAATTTTTTCACTAATATCATCAGAAAGAACAGTGACTTCATCCTCTTTCAATTCATTTAAAACTGCTTTTC
>JBPOHM010000345.1:0-9751 GCA_052035585.1 Bacillota bacterium | reverse complement strand
TTAACTGGTTTATTAATGAACATTTCTATATTTCCACTTTTAACATCATTCATTATTAAAGTATAAATGTTTCTTAATTTTAAAGTCATTAAACAAAAGTATATAAACATACTCCACAATGTTGACTGATATGAAACCCCATTAATATCTCCACCATTTACCTTGAATACATAATCATAAAGAAAGAACAAAACTAAACATCTTGTAAGCATGTTAAATGTATCTAATACTAAATATGACCTATTTTGCATTTGATTTTTCATAAATATTTTAATTACTGTTAAAGAGAATTTATTATTTTTCATAAATACTCCTTATAATTCTTTCTAGTGATTCATTTTCAATATTTATGTCATCAATGCTAAATAGTTTTGTTATTTCTTGCAATGCATCCTGTGTTCCCATAACCTCTGTATTTACTTTTATCTTTATTTGATCCTTATGTTTCTTTAGATACTCCATTCCATAAGGTAATTCAACAAATTTTTCAAATAGAGTTTCAGGTCTAATTGTCAGAATTTTATTTTTAATATATGAAGTAACCAATTCCTTTGTTGGCATATCTAATATTACTTTACCATGATTAATAATCATACATCTTTTACAAATACTTTGTATATCTTCTGTATCATGGCTTGTTAAAAATATAGTAACATTTTCTTCTTTATTTATTTTCTTTAGTAGATCTCTTAAATTCTTTTTAGACACAACATCAAGTCCAATTGTAGGTTCATCTAAGAAAATTATTAATGGTCTATGTATTAATGATGTAGCTATTTCTGCTCTCATTCTTTGACCTAGTGATAATTTTCTTATTGGTTGATTTATAAATTCATCCAAGTCAAAAAGCTCAGATAATTCATTGATTCTATTTTTTATATCTTCTTTAGTCATATCATACATTGCACCAAACATTTCCATACTATCTGTCAATGGTAGGTTGGGTAGCAATTGACTTCTTTGGCCAAAAACAGTACCTATTTTATAAGCAAGCTCATCTCTATCTTTAATTGGAGTTAATCCACAAATTTTAATTTCACCAGAGCTTGGATATAAAATACCTGTAAGCATTTTAATAGTTGTAGATTTTCCAGCACCATTTGGTCCAATAAAAGCTAAGGTTTCTCCCTCTTCTACTGAAAAAGAAATATCATCAACAGCTTTTACAGTTTTAACATCTCCACTGAAAAGGTTATAAAAGAAGCCCTTTTCTTCATTTTTAACATTAAACTTATAATCCTTACATAAGCTTTTTACCTCAATTATTGGCATAATCTTCACTCCCCATATAAATATTGTAATTATTTTTTAGTGTCCTGTAGGTTTTCAAAAACAAAAAAGCACAAAGACATTATCAATTTGATAGTGACTCCGTGCTATTACGTGTAGGCATATACCCTATGTAGCTCTCTTATATTGCCAGCATATAAGATTATACATACTCACTTATTTCTGTATATATTACAACTAATAATTTAATATGTCAATAATTTTTTGAAAAATTTTGAATTATTTTTCAAAATTTGTATAATTATTAGTGCCATTTTATATGTTGTAAGATTGCCGGTTTTTAACAATCATTAAGCTCTATTTCTATTATTGAAATCTTCATCAATACATTTACGCCAAGACTTATCAACCTTGCCTGTTTTGCGCATATTAGATACAGCATAACTAACTGATGCATATAGATTTGCTGTTCCAATTGGATCTGAATGATAATTTACACACTCATCTTCCTTTATTCCAAAGCTTTTACCAACCTTTACAGCATCAATATTAGCACCTAAGAAAATAAACTCCCACCCTGCTTCTTTTTTTGACTCAATCATTTTTCTTATCTTATCATCTCTAAATTCTCTACTTGCATTTTCAAGACCATCTGTTGTTATAATAAAAAGAGTTTTTTCTGGTCTTTCGTCTTCTATTGTGTGCTTTTGAGCATTTTCAATCTTTAATATCGTCTTTCCAATTGCATCTAAAAGAGCAGTTGTACCTCTTACATAATAGTCATCCTCGGTTATATTACTAATGCCTTTTATATTGATTCTATCATGCAATAATTCATAGCAATCATCAAAAAGTACAGTAGTAACAATAGCCTCTCCAAATTCCTTTCTTTGCTTATCAAGCATAGAGTTGTATCCACCAATTGTATCTGATTCTAATCCTGACATTGAACCAGACCTGTCAAGAATAAATACTAATTCACATAAATCTTTTTTCATAATAAAATACCTCACTTTTTATAATTTTAATTTATATTTGTATTTTATCATGAGATTTTTTATAATTGGTCGTTTGAGAAGCGACAAATATAAT
The DNA here is from genome assembly GCA_052035585.1 of Bacillota bacterium. Lineage (GTDB taxonomy): Bacteria > Bacillota > Clostridia > Tissierellales > Sedimentibacteraceae > UBA1535. Next base: position 7,429 of record JBPOHM010000345.1, on the reverse strand, counting down.
ATCAAATAAAAAATTAAATATCCTTAAATTTACCTAATTCGTTTTCATCATAATCGCCAAACCATTCAGTTAACTTTACTTTTGCCTTTTGCTTAACTTCAGCATCGATGAAGACACCAACAGCTCCAAGAGCTGCAACTAAAGATACTAAATCATCAGCATAGCCTCCAAAAGGAATCATATCAGGAATTATATCTAATGGTGATATAAAATACCCTAAGGCACCAATAATAGTAGTTTTTGCCCATAATGGAACCGATGGTTTTTGTAGTACATAGTATAAAAGCACTCCTAAATAGATTACCTTAATCCCTGCCTCTTTTAAAACCTTTAAAGCTTTATCAAAGAAAGATTTTTCTGAATATTCATTTATATATTTTTCGTCAGTATAAGACTTCTCTACTTCTAATTTTTCCTTATCACTAATCATTTTTATTCCTCCTAAGTTTATTTAATTTATATTCTAATTTTATCATTATCTTTATTTTAATTGGTCGCATTAAAAACGACAAATTTTATAGGAAGAATAATTAGATTTTTTCACTACCTACCAAACACTGCCCTGTTATCTCATATAATGCATTATTTATTTCATAGATATTATAATTTTCTTCTGTGATAAAATATTCAATTACTAAATCAAACTCAAGTGAACGAGATAGTGCAAATCCTGCCTTCTCTAATAAATCCTTTGTTTCATCTAATGAAAGCCTTAAACCTAAGGCCAATGCTATAGCTGTTTTTTTAGAAGGCTTATAATTTTTATCTGATATTATTTTAGAAAATAATCTTCTGTCAATATTAGCTGCTTTATATATTTCTGGATCAGTTTTACCTGATAAGCTAATCAGTCTAATTAGCATTTCTTGAAAGGTCTCGTTAATCTTTAAATCCTTTAAAGAACGTTTTTGCTTTGGCATAATAACCCCAGGTATTATGCTAGCATTATCCTTAATGCTCTCTAAGCTTTTTTTAGCTTCCTTTTCAAAAAAGCCACGTTTTTTTGCTTTATAATATCCTTTAGTATTAAGCAATAATCTGTTATCTAACGATGCTAAGTTATTCGTCCTATAATCTGTGTATTCAATATTTTCATCAATAAATGTTTTAATATCTAAAAAAAGCTTTTTTGATATTTGAAATGACGAATTGTCATAAACAACTAATGTAACATTCATATCATTTTCTAATAAAAAATCACCAATTGCACGAGTTGCAACATTTAATGCTTTATCCTTTGGATAGCCATAAATTCCTGAGGATATTAATGGGAATGCTATTGAGTTTAGATTATTATTCTTTGCACATAGTAAAGCATTAGTATAAGCATTATAGAGCTGCTCTTCTTCACCATGCTTCCCATCAATGTATATTGGTCCTACTGCATGAATTACATACTTAGCTGGCAGTTTGAAGCCTTTAGTAATTACTGCAGCTCCAGTATTACAATAGCCTATTTCATCACAGGCTTTTTGCATTTCCTCCAATCCTGCAGCTGAAAAAATAGCACCACAAACACCAGCTCCTACCTTTAAATAATTATTTGCTGCGTTTACTATTGCATCTACTTTTAATTTTGTAATATCTTCTCTAATAATATTATATGGCATATTAATTCTCCTTAAATATTGCTAAGAAAGCCTGATATTACTCAGGCTCATTGTTAATCTACAAATACATATTTTTTTAATCGATCAAAAGCTTCAATAACTAATGATTTTGGAAGAGCTAAATTTAATCTTATTCCATATGCTTTATTGAAAGGACGTCCATCTTGCCATGCAACACCAACATCAGTACCAGCCTTATAAAGCTCGTCCAATGTAACATTATGATTTTTACACCACTCTTCGCAATCAAGAAATAGCATATAGGTTCCTTGAGGTTTTGTTAATTTTATACCTTTAAAATTATTTATTATATAATCATATGCATAATCTATGTTATCCTCTAATACTTCTCTTAGCTCACAAAGCCATTCATATCCTTCAGGCTTGTAAGCACCAATTAATGCATGCATTGATAAAACATTCATGCTATTATAGTGTGATTTTGATCCTTGAGATCTTACACGATCACGAAGATATTGATTGTATATTATATGATATGAACCAATTAGTCCAGAAAGACTGAAGGTTTTACTAGGTGCATATACAGCAATTGTTCTATTTCTAGCATCTTCATTAACACTTTGAGTAGGGATATGCTTATTTCCATATAAAACTAAATCACTCCATATTTCATCAGCTATTACCACACAATCATTTCTTCTGTAAACTTCCATTGCTTTTTCAATTTCTTCACGCTCCCAAACACGACCAGTTGGATTATGTGGTGAACAGAATACAGCAACATGTATTTTATTAGCTTTTATCTTAGCCTCCATATCTTCATAATCCATACGCCATACTCCATTTTCATCCTGTTTTAGATTACTATGAACAATTTTACGACCTATGTTATCAAATGCCGCAGTAAAGCCTATATAAGTTGGAGAGTGTAGAAGTATGCAATCTCCAGGTGCTGAAAATGCATCTAAAGCTGAAACTACACAGCCTAAAACACCATTTTCATATCCAATATGCTCCTCTTTTAAGCCTGTAACTCCATTGTATTTTTCTTGCCATCTAATGATAGAATTAAAATATTCTTCACTTGGAAGAAAGTAGCCAAACATCGGATGCTTTGTACGTTCAATTATAGCCTCCTGAATTGTAGGTGCTGTTGCAAAGTTCATATCAGCAATCCACATTGGTATTAAACTAAATCCGTCCTTTGGAGGCTTAGGTCCAAACTCTAACTTTAAATCTACTGCTATAGCATCCTTATTACGTCTATCAACTATACTTGTAAAATCATATTTCATATTCTCTATCCCTCTCTATCTTTAATATAATCTTTAGCATTATATTTACTTTAATTATCAAATACTATTTCTCCACCTTTTACTGTCATTATACAGCTTATGTCTTTTATTTTATCTACTTCAACCTCAAATATATTGTCTGTAAGTACTGCAAAATCTGCTAATTTACCAACTTCGAGGCTTCCCTTTATACTTTCTTCATAAGATGCAAAGGCACTGTTTATTGTATATGCTCTCACAGAATCAATTACATTTAATGCTTGCTCAGCTAAAAAGCCTTCATTTGGTTTTCCATTTAAATCCTTTCTTGATACAGCACAATAAATATTTTTAAATGGATTTGGACTTTCAACTGGACTATCACTACTAAATGTTAAGATGACACCATCATCATGAAGCCTTTTCCAATTGTAGGAATATTGAGCTCGCTCTTTTCCTACTCTTTTTTCAACAATCTTAGAATCAGCATCAATAAATATTGGCTGAATATATGCAATTATATTATTTTCTTTAATCTTATCAAGTGCTTCTCTTGATGTAATTTGACAATGAACTATACCATGTCGTACTTTTATATCTGGATACTTTTTCATAGCTTTTTCAAAGCTATGTATTGCCATATCTATAGTTTTATCTCCAATAGCATGTATAACTACAGAGACTGAATTTTTATGAGCTATATCGACTATATTGTCAAGCTCCTCTTGAGAAAACAAGGCTATTCCTGTCTCAGAAGTGTTTTCATATGGCTCATTCATAGCCGCAGTTTGACCTCCCAATGAACCATCACCTAAAAGCTTTATTGAACCTATTTTAAAATCTTCATCACCTAAATATTTATCAAATCCTAGCTTAAAATATTCTCTTGCTTCATTATAGCTTGCAATTCTACTTTGTATATATATGCGAAGCTTTAGTCTGTTTTCCATCTTAAGCTCCTTATATATCTCAAGCATTTCCATTCCACCATTATTATCACTTAAATCATCAGTATGTACTCCAGTTATTCCATACGAATTAAGCTTTTCAATTGCTTTTAATACATATGCTTTTTTATCTTCCCTCGTATAATTAGGCATATAATCAATAAGTAGATTTATAGCATTTTCTCTTAAGATTCCTGTTGTATCACCATCTACAACATCAACCTCTCCACCATCAATTTTAGTATCCTTTGTAATGCCTGCAATTTCTAATAACCTTGAGTTACACACTGCTACATGCAAACAAGCTCTTTTAAAGAATATAGGTATATCCTTTGAAATCTTGTCTAAGTCAGTTTTTGTAGGTAAAGCTTTATTAGTAAAATTTTCTTGATTCCATGCAAATCCTATCAAGCATTTAATACTTTTATTTTTCTTTAAAAAGCTCTTAGAAATGTCAATAATCTCGTCTATTGACTTGCATCCCGATAGATCAATTTCATCAAGACTTTTACCATAAGCAAGTAAATGAATATGACTATCTATAAAACCTGGAACTACAGTTCTTTTATTTAAATCTATTATTCCTGTAGCCTGGATTTCATATTTTTGCACTTGCTCATTAGTTCCAATAAATTTTATCCTTCCATTTTCTACATACATAGCTTGTGCAAAGGTATTATTTTTGTCTGCTGTATAGATATTACCATTATAAAATATTCTATTTGTCATTATATACTCCTATATATGCATTTTTTGCCAACCATTCTTTGTTAAATACACTAGGTTATCAAGACCTATCTCTTTACAAAGTCTATACATCTCATCAAACTTACAGGCTATATTCTCACTTGAATGTGCATCTGAATTAATTGTTAATGGAATATTTCTTAGCTTTATTTCTTTTAAAATCCACTCCGATGGATACTGCTCAGAAACATATCCTCTTGCCATACCACCAGTATTTACTTCAATAACTGTATTAGTCTTTTTTACTGTATCTAAAAATTCACATACTGCCTCTTTATACCATGAAGAATTCTCATCAAAAAGCTGATTATTTTTATTATTTTTCTTAACTAAATCCATATGACCTACAAGAGTTGGTCTATATGTTTCAATCATTTTAGCTAGATAAAAATAATAGTCTAATATAGCTTTTTTTACATCTCCAGCATATGAAGCATTTATTCCCTCTAATACATAGTCATATGGACCATCAACAGCCCAAGGCTCACCATCTTTAAATCTATTGAGGTAATGAATTGAACCTATAAAATAATCTAATCTATTAAATAGACTTTTATCTATATGTTCAAACTCTGTATCAGTAAAATAATCTAATTCCATACCTAACAATACTTCTATCTTATCACTATATTTATCCTTTAATAAATTAACTTCATTTATATAGGAATCTATCTTATCATAGTCTATTGCATATTTTACATTGAAGGGTAAAGGACCATGTGTTGAAATTCCTATAGTCTTCATTCCATTAGCTATTGCTGCTAAAATCATTTCTTCTGCTGTATTATGTCCATCACAATAGCTAGTATGCGTATGTACAGTTGAATAATACATTTAAGTTTTCCTCCAAAAGCCGTGCTTCTTAAATTAATCTTATCTATAAATTATATAACATATTAGATAAATAGTAAAGCTTTCACTTTTATTAAATTTTTGCGTATAATATGGATAAAAAGTCTTGATTTTTAAGCAAGGGGGTAAGTATGAAAATATTTTATAATTTTGACAATATGTATGATAAGCAAAAGACTACATCAAATAATAAGAAAATAGATGAAGGAAAATCTAATGATAAAGAAAAAAATATGATATTAAATAATTCTCTAAAGAGTATAGATGAAGAAACTTCAAACAAAAACTACGATCTAAATAAAGATATTGCTCTTTTTGATTACAGTGCTAAGGCATCAAATAGATATACCAGTATGCAAAAATGTGCAAATATTGATTGTTTTAATGGTATATCAAACCCAGAATTACCAGATAATTGCCTAGATTATACTAACTGTCTTCAATACTTTAATACAATGCCATTGATGAATTGCATAGATAATGTACCGACAGCAACATCTTTGATATTAGATAAATAATAATCAAAAACCTCTCTCATAGCCAATTTTATCATTGACAACGAGAGAGGTTTTTAAATTAAGTACATTTTATAATTACTCTTGTACTGGCGCTTCTACTGGACATACACTAGCACATGCTCCACAATCTATACAAGCATTAGGATCAATTTCATATTTATCATCACCCTTAGTGATTGCTCCAACTGGACATTCAGGTTCACAAGCTCCACAAGAAATGCAAGCTTCAGTTATTTTATAAGCCATTAAATTCACCTCCTAGTTTTAATATAATCATTCTACCATTAATGCAAGAATTTTTAAAGTCTTTTTTTAATTTTATTTATAAAAATTTTATACTCATATTTTGTTATATTTATGCAATTTAATCTTCTAGCTCTTTTAATATTTCGAGGTCAATATCTTCAGCTTGTAAATTCTTAACAGCCGCTTCTATAACATAAAGCTTAGATCCTTCAACCTGATCGATTTCTTCTGTTCCATCTTCCTTTTGGAATTTAACCTTAGCAGTTTTGAATAATGGATTAATGTCAACAACAATACCAGTTCTCTTACTATCCTTTTCTCCTACCTTGTCTCCTACCTCTGGTAATTCCTTCATATTTTCTTCATATACCTTATGCTCATAGTTTAAACAGCACATAAGTCTAGAGCAAATACCTGAAATTTTACTTGGATTTAGAGATAATTTCTGTTCCTTAGCCATTTTTATTGAAACTGGATAGAATTCTCCTAAATGAGATGAACAACACATTGGCCTACCACAAGGTCCTAAACCACCAAGCATTTTAGCTTCATCTCTAACACCAATTTGTCTAAGCTCAATTCTTGTTCTAAACACTGAAGCTAAATCCTTAACTAGCTCTCTGAAATCCACTCTACCTTCAGAGGTAAAGTAGAATATTACCTTGTTATTGTCAAATGTATATTCAATATCTACTAGCTTCATGCTAAGATTGTGCTCTTCAATCTTTTTTAAGCATGTTTCAAAAGCTTCTTTTTCCTTAATTCTATTTTCTTCATTCTTTAATCTATCTTCGTTAGTAGCTATTCTTAAAACCTTTCTTAGTGGTGTTACTATTTGATCATCACTTATATATTTTGGTCCTGATACAACTTCACCAAACTCTATACCACGTATTGTTTCAACAATTACACTATCTCCCTTTTTTATCCACTTTTTATCAGGGTCAAAGAAGTAAATCTTACCAGCTGGCTTAAATCTAACCCCAACAACCTTAACTGTAGCAGAACTTGTAGATTTATCATTACCACAAGACCCGCAGGTTCCACATGAACCGCAGCAGCAGCCTTCTGCTTTTTCGATAAAATCTGTAGAGTTTACATTTTCTTGTATAGGCTCTGTAATTATTTTATCGTTATTCATCATATATTTATGCCCATGCACCGATTCTTTGAATTCTATATTAATTAAAAACCAAATTTTATATATTAATCGGTACTTATCCTTTCATAATTTTTCGTTCAAGCTTATCAATATTTGTAAAATCAATATTATC
>JBPOHM010000203.1:0-3325 GCA_052035585.1 Bacillota bacterium | reverse complement strand
TGGGTAATTTTAAATATGATAAGGTAAACGGATATATATTTGCAGATGGACAAATTGTTATTGAGGATGAAGGGAATAAGAGAGCACCTAATACTGATCCAATAATAGATGGTGTATATATAAATGGAGGGTTACAATCCTCTTATCAAAATCCAAATGATAAGAGTATATTATTTGGAAGATATTTAAGATTAGAGGACAGGTTAAAGTTTCCTCTATTAGCAATAGACTTGCATCCTAAATATGGTATATTAGGGGAGAAGTTCTTTGGGAAGGAATATATAATACAAGCAGTTGAATCAGGAGTTAAACCGTAATACAATGTAATAATAGGTTGCTATGCTAACTAATAAATTAAAGATATAAAAAAAGTGCAGAGAGTATTTAAATATAGTTTGTTTTGTCTATTCATTTTATGCTTTTCCTTCGCCATAGTAGAAGCAGGATGCACTTCTTATTGTTGTGGTGGGCAGGATGGTTTGGGAGCTCCTAATCCAGGACCAAATCAAACTAGTAACAAAGCAACTGCTTGTACAGGTTCTAATAGTTCTAGGTGGATATGCAGCACATGTAATTGTAAAGAGGGAGAAAAAGGGTATTCAAGTGGTTCATCTCGTTATTGCTGTAGTCCTTATTATCAGATTTGTGATGCTTGCGCTCCTAAAACTAGTTGTGAATGTGAACCACCATTTACAAATACCTACAGTCCCCAATATGGTCAACCAAGAACATATGACTGTAGCGATGGATGTGGTGGTACAACAAGTAGTCAGTGCTGGTGTACAAGAGATTGTTCTCTTCCTGATTGTCCTGCTGGTACATCAACGACAGGGAATTATGGTACATATGGGGTATACTCATGTAATAATGAATGTGGAAAGTCTTTAAACAAATCATGCTATTGTACTTCTCCATGTACACCAAGTAGTTGCCCTAGTGGTACAACTGAAGCAATTACTGGGGATTATTACTCTAATTATAGTTGTAACAATTTGTGTGGCAAGTATGGAGGAAGGAATTGTTACTGTAGCATATGTTCTCTAGAATCTTGCTTGAGCATGGGTTATAGTGATACTGACTTAGGTCAGGGGCAAGTCCCCAGTAACTTAGTGCCATCATGTAGGAATGGGAATGAAAATACCCCCGATTGGATGCAATTGTGTGATATCAGATATAATACTTGCTATTGTTCCAGTTGTTCAAAACAGTGCCCTACTCCATTTACTAATACAGGTAATCCTAATTTAATATTAAATGATTTTAGAGAATGTACAAATGATTGCAGTGTTAAACCACCAGAGGATCAAGATGACTGTTATGAAGTAGAATCTCCTCAGCCTACAGAGGGCTTGGTTATAGACGGATCTTTAGCTCAACCTAATGATTTCGGCTTTTTGAGTCTTACACACACAGGAGATAACAAAGGTATAGCTAAACAAGGGGATTTAAATGATCCATTGTCACCAATAAAAATGATTGCTGAATACAGAGATGACAATGGGGCTGGTGATATTGAAGGTTTATTTGTATGGTTTAGGGAGAATAAATATTCTGGGAATTTAGGAACACCATTATATCTTTCAGAAAAAGCAATCCCAAAGGCATCTGCAAATGATAGCTGGGGATTTATGTTAAGACGTGATGGATCAGGCTGGAAGCCATATGTCCCAAGTTATATTGGTGAAACTTCATATTGGACAAAGGTTCAATATCTTAACACTCCTGATATCTATATGACATTCTTTATTATTGGTCCCAATGGAGAAAATATGGTAAAAGTTACAATTCCTACAAAACCAGAAGAAAGAAGCACAGATGGGAAAAATGTAATAATGATATTTGATTTAAGTTTTTCTGATGCAAATGGAAATTTATATGATGATTTTGTTTCAGAAGGAGAATATCATGTATATTTAATGGGGCTTGATGAATTTAGCTTTACTCCATATGATAATTATGATATTAATTATGGGCAGTTTTGGACTAGCGGATTTAAGTATTACGGGTATAGTAATTTATCTGCGTATTGGAAACAGGATCAACTGAGATATAAAGAGGGGATACAGACATATGCAAGAGATTGGTATGATACAGGAAAGACTTGGACTATTGATAGAACGGGGCCATATATAGATACATTTGCATTTGGAGCACCAAATGGTAACAAGTTAGAAGTACATTGGAATGTTAGTGATGATAGAGGACTTTATGCTGTTGTTGGGAATATTTATACGACAGGTGGAGCACTTGCTAGAGAAATTGAATTATCCTCTAATGATCCTAAAAATCAAATACATTTGTTTGATCCAGGATCTGTTTTACTATTTCATGATCCTAATCGTTTTATACCAAGCTCTGTTTCTGAGAATAATGATGTTGGAGAAATTAATGGGAATTGGGCCTTTAAAGTAGGTCCAGATCCTCTTGCAGCATCAAGTGTACATTCAATATATATAGATGTTGGTGATAATACAACAGGTTTCTTTGAGATTCATTTGACAGTATTTGATGATGCAGGTAATTATACCTCATCGAAGATAGATATAAATATTGCTGATTGGTTTGCTACAGCAGGGGGGGTGGCTTATTCAGAGGAAGGTACATCTTTTTCAACGAAGGATTTTGTAGTTTCTCAGTCACAGAGTGAGCCTCCACTTTTACCGTACCCATCAACTAATCCTGGCCTACAGTTTGGGAAGGCAGATTATTCTAGTGAACTTTGGGCACAGAAAAGTAATAAAACAGCAGAGGAGTTAGTGAGAAGTAATTTGGTTAAGAGCTATAATATTCCTAATTATTTAGGTTATAAGCTGACAAGTGGATACTATAAAGAACTTAAGCTTGCATATGAGGGGAATAAAACAAATTTTAGACAAGGAGATTTACGGGAGATATTTCCTAGCTCACCGGTATTGTCTGGGTCATTACTGAACATATGTGAAAGCCGTCAATATTGTATGTTTGACTATTCTGGAAACCTTGATATCACAAATAATGTTGCTTGTGATAATCGAAGTGTAATTTTTGTTGCAGGAGATTTGAATATTAATAGCTCTATAACAAATAATGACAATAGAAATGGATGCATATTTGTGGTAAATGGTAATGTTGTAATAGAAGAAGGTAAAGATATGTCCAAAACAAGCTTCGGCTATGATATTATTCATGGAGACATACTAGCAGACGGACAGATTATTATTGAGGATGAAGGAAGTAAGAGGGCACCTAATATGAATTCAGTGATTGATGGTGTATATATAAATGGAGGTTTAAGTTCTTCGTATAAGGAAAGTACCAGTATAGTAATTAATAGGTACCTAAGAGT
>JBPOHM010000162.1:0-1993 GCA_052035585.1 Bacillota bacterium | reverse complement strand
CTTATATTATTTGCAAGCATCTTCATAACATTATCGCCTACAACATGTCCATATTTATCATTTATATATTTAAAATCATCTAAATCAAGCATTAATATGCAAAATTCTTTATGATTTGTACAAAATTCTTGTTTAATTTTATTGCCTTCTTTTATTATTTCACGCCTTGTTAAAAATCCAGTCAAGCTATCATATATTGCAATTTGCTCCATCCTATTATATTCTAAGGTATTCTTTAGAGCAATTGCAGCATAATTACCTATTATCTTCAAATAGCTTACATCATTGCTGTCATATGCCTTTTCACTAAGACTTTGGACTATCATATTGCCTATTATTTCATCATTAATAATTAAAGGTATATAAACTCCAGACATAGGGAATTCTGTTCCTCTTCCCTCTAGATTTATGCTATTAACATACTTCTTATATTCCTTTACAATATTGTCTATTACTAATATCTTTTTATGTTTAATACAATATGAAGAAAAACCTGGATCATTATCAATACTATATGCTTCATGTAGATAAAACTTACCTTGATTAACTCCATGAACATCTATACTAGCATTTTCTGCATTATAAATTGTCAACCCAAAAAACTCTACCTTCATTAGCTTACTTATTTCAGAAAATGTACTTAGAGTTAAGCTTTCCATATCAAGATTTGATATTATTCTTTCACCGATTGTATATAATAAATCTGTTTTATCATATAAAATATTATAAAGCCTGAGCTCCTTTTCACCGTGGTCAATGTTAAGCTTAGCAAGTAGCCTCATATTTTTAAAGCTATGAATCTCCTCATCTGCTCTCATAAAAATTTCAAGATAATTAAGTGAAAGCTCAAATTGTTTATTTTCCTTATAATGCTCATATAAAACAATGCTTGCATTTTTCACTATATTATTTAACTTATATTCAGAAGACTTAGCAATTACCTCATCTAAATGCTCAATAGCTTCAGACGATTGTCCTAAATTGTACTTTAATTTTGCAAGCTCTAATAGAGCCTCGCAATAAACATATGTGTTTTGACATTTAATTGCTAGCTCCTTTGAATAATTTAGTATATTTCTAGCCTCTGAGTATCTACTTTGCTCAAATCTTATCATTCCTAAGATTTTAAATATCTCAGCACAAAAAACACTTTGACCGTTTACTTCTTCAAATTTGATTAAATTTTCAATGCATTCGTTTGCCTTTGATAGATTTTTTGTATGAAGTTCTACTTCAGCCTTTGACTTTAAAAACTTAGTTCTGTGCAAATTATCAAAGTTATTGTAATCATAATTTATATCAATATAATCTATAATTTCTTTTGCTGTTTCGTAGGATTGACTTAATATGTTGGTAATACAGGTATGTATAAGTAATGATGTTAATATTTCTTCGTCTTTTATTTCTTTTGCAATAGCTATTCCTCTTAATGCCATCTCATTTGCTAATTCATACATACCAAAAAAGCAATAAGTAGGAGCTAGTCCATTATATGCATATGCTAAGCCTGATTTATTATCAAGCCTCTCAAATATATCCTTGGCTTCTTGAAAAATATTTAAGGCATTGACATATTTTGAAGTGTCTACATAATGCCACGCTAAAAAATAATACATCCATGCTTTAGCTTCAATTAGATCATGTTCCTTACAAAAATCTATTACACAATCGATAATTTGCTTGTTTGCATGCATATTTTCCAATGTTTTATTTTTAACAATATCACAAAAATATGACACATTTTTCTCATCTTCTAAGAGCTTTTTTAACTGTTCATCATATTGTGAGCAAACATTCATAGCTTTTATCCTCGCACACCCTAAATATCATATAAAACATTATATAATGTTTTTGCATATTTGTCAACGGGTCTTTGACACTTACTTCAAAAAATAATCGCTAAAGCCATTGAAAAGGCTTTATTTTTTTGTCAAATTTTAAATATTTATATTGCACAATGTCTCACAATGTGTTATGATATCTATATAATAAC
>JBPOHM010000319.1:0-2903 GCA_052035585.1 Bacillota bacterium | reverse complement strand
ATAATAATCTTTGGAGCATATGGAGATAATTCTGCTCTTGGCTTATCTATACAACTTAACATCTTATCAAGTATATGCAATCTTCCAATTCTAGCTCTTTCTAAAGCATGCTCAAGAATCTTTTTATCTATTCCATGAATTTTTATATCCATTTGTATAGCAGTTATTCCTTTAGCAGTACCTGCAACCTTGAAATCCATGTCTCCTAAGAAGTCTTCCATACCTTGAATATCAGATAAAACAACTACCTTATCTTCTTCCTTTATTAATCCCATTGCAATACCTGCTACAGGCGCTTTAATTGGTACACCAGCATCCATTAATGATAATGTTGAACCACAAACACTCGCCTGAGAAGTAGAACCATTTGAGCTAAGTACCTCTGAAACTAATCTGATAGCATATGGGAATGTTTCTCTATCAGGAATAACAGGCTCTAATGCTCTTTCAGCTAATGCACCATGACCAATTTCTCTTCTTCCAGGTCCTCTTGAAGGTTTAGCCTCTCCAACACTGTATCCAGGGAAATTATAGTGATGCATATATCTTTTACTTTCTTCTTCTGATAATCCATCAAGTATTTGCTCTTCACTTATAGGTCCTAATGTTGCTACAGTTAAAACCTGTGTTTGACCTCTAGTAAATAATCCTGATCCATGAGTTCTAGGTAATAATCCAACCTCACAAGTGATTGGTCTTATTTCATCTATAGCTCTATTATCAGGTCTAATTCCTCTTTCAATTATGTTTTCTCTAACCTTTTCTTTAACAAGTCTATATATAGCATCATCTATATCCATTTTGTTGTCTGGATATTTCTCAATAAATACTTCCATAATCTCTGCTTTAAGATTATCGATTTTTTCTTGTCTAGTAAGCTTATCTGGTTCAATTATAGCTTCATTGATTTTATCCTTTGCATATTCTATAATTTCAGCCTTTATAGTTGCATCACAAACAAAGGCATCATAAGGAGCCTTTTCTTTTCCAGCTTCTTTTACTATTTCATCAATAAAATCACAAATTTTCTTGATTTCTTCATGCGCAAATAATATTGCTTCAAGCATTTTTGCTTCTGTTAACTCATGAGCACCTGCTTCAACCATCATTATTGCATCTCTTGTTCCAGCAACAGTTAAATTAAGCTTTGATTTTTCTCTTTGCTCACAGTTTGGATTAATTATAAATTGATCATCTATAAGTCCTACTGAAACAGCTCCTGTTGGACCTTCAAACGGTAAATCTGATATTGAAAGTGCTATTGATGAACCAATCATACCTGCTATTTCAGGTGAGTAATCAAGGTCCATTGAGAGAACTGTAACTGTAACTGTTACATCGTTTCTATATCCTTTTGGGAAAAGAGGTCTTAACGGTCTGTCTATTAAACGAGACGTTAAAATTGCCTTTTCTGTTGGTCTTCCCTCTCTTTTTATAAATCCACCAGGTATTTTACCTGCTGCATAAAGCTTTTCTTCATAATCAACACTTAGTGGGAAAAAGTCTATACCATCTCTTGGTTGACTTGAAGCTGCTACGTTTGCCATTATAACTGTGTCACCATATTGAACGATACAAGATCCTCTCGTTAACTCAGCAATTTTACCGATTGTTACTTTTAATTCTTTACCATCCAACATGTACTTAAATATTTTTTCCATCTATTCCTCCTGTTTTAAAAATGTTTATATTATTTATTTGGATGATGGAAAGCAGATTACACCGATTTTATACATGACTATTAATTATTTAGTCATGTGCAAAATCTGTGCAATCTTAGTATATTTATCATCCAAATAAATTATTGCTACTAATAATTTTACTCTTTTAAGTAAACAAATAAAGCGGGAATTTATATCCCCGCTCTTAAAGTCCTATTTTCTTAATCCTAGTCTATCGAGTATGTTTCTGTATCTCTCAATGTCTTTATTTTTTAAGTAATTTAAGAACCCTCTTCTTTGACCAACCATCATTAAAAGTCCTCTTCTAGAGTGGTGATCTTTTGCATTTTGTTTTAAATGTTCATTTAAGTTGTTAATTCTGTGAGTAAGTATAGCTATTTGAACCTCAGGTGATCCTGTATCAGTTTCGCTTAATCTGTACTCTTTAATTATTGCTTGCTTTTGTTCTTTTGTTATTGCTCCTTTTGACATATTCGTCAACCTCCAAAATTATTATTTCACCTATAATCCATGCAATACGTTGAGCTATCGTAAAACATAGATTATGGAACTTCATATATTTTAACACAATATTTTACATTTGTAAATATATTTTTTATAAAGAATTGTAACGATTCTTAATTAAATCTCACTTAAAAAAACTATGTTTTGACCATTATATAGGCAGTTAAACTTAAGGATTTTATCGTTATCTACTGTGTTTATTTCAACAATACTTTCTTTTTCATCAATTAGCACTTTATACTTTCCATCACATGGAGTTATTATTTCACTATTTTTATTAACTATACAGCTTTTATCGTCCATAATATCGACTACATCTGTAAATATTGTATAATTTTGTGTTAATCGTCTATTTGCTTCTTTGATTTTGCCTTTTTTAATAAAATCTCTAATTATTGTGCTACTTATATCTAGTCCCTCTTCTGTTCTAATTCGAGGTAAAATACTTACATCATATCCATAAAAGCTAGAAAACTTTTTTAATGTATCAGTATTACCTAAAGCATAATGTCCAAATCTAAAATTATATCCAACCACAATATGCTTCATGTCGTATTTATCTATTAAAATATTTTTTATAAACATTTCTGGAGTATATTTTGATATTTCACTATCTAAATCTATATAGCAAACATTTTTAGCATTATATGCTTGTAATAAGGATAGCTTATTATCAAAATTTGTAATATATTTCATATTAGCAGAGCTTTTTCTCAT
>JBPOHM010000265.1:0-14540 GCA_052035585.1 Bacillota bacterium | reverse complement strand
AAGTTCAGATGATTTTCCAAGATCCTATGGCATCACTTAATGATAGAGCAAAGGTTGACTATATAGTTTCAGAAGGTCTATACAATTTCAATCTATTTGAAAATGAACAGGACAGAAGAAACAAGGTTGATAAGGCAATGACAGAGGTTGGACTTCTAAAAGAATTTGTTACAAGATTCCCTCACGAATTTTCTGGAGGACAGAGACAACGTATAGGTATAGCACGTTCTTTAATTATGAATCCTGAGTTCATAATAGCTGATGAACCTATCTCAGCACTTGACGTATCAATTAGAGCACAGGTTTTAAACCTATTAAATAAATTAAAGGAAGAAAAGGATTTAACTTATCTATTTATAGCACATGACCTAAGCGTTGTTAAATTTATTTCTGATAGAATAGCTGTTATTTACAAAGGACATATTGTAGAGCTTGCAGAAAGTGAAGAGTTATTCCGAAATCCTTTACATCCTTACACTAAATCCTTGTTATCAGCTGTTCCAGTACCTGATCCAGAAATTGAGAAGAACAAGAAGCTTATAGTTTATGATCCAAAGGTACATGATTATAGTGTCGATAAACCAGTTTGGACGGAAATTAAAGAAGGACATTTTATCTGGGCAAATAAGGCTGAGTTAGAAAAATATAAAAAAGAATTAAACTAATTGACATATAGAAGGGAGCAGATAAAATGAGTGGAAAATTAATTATAGCCGGTGGAAACTTAGAATTCTGCGACAAGGAAATTCATAAAATACTTGTTGACCATGCTTCAAAGCTTGGTGGCAAATTAGCTATAGTTCCAACAGCTTCAGGCTTTGAACCGTTTGAATCAATAAAATATGTTGAGGATATATGGAAGGAGCTTGGAGTTAAGGATGAAAATATAGTTGCTTTGCCTGTTTACGGACAAGAAGGTAATGCATGGCAAGAGCCTGCTCAAGGCGATGACCCTAAGATAGTAGAAATGCTTGATGGAGTAGTTGCTTTTTGGTTCACTGGTGGAAATCAATACTATACACATAAAGCCTTCATAAGAAAGGACTTAACAGATACACTAGCCCTTCAAAAAATGAAGGAAATATATAAAAATGGTGGCGTAATAGGTGGTACAAGTGCAGGTGCTGCAATCATGAGCGAGGTTATGATTGCATCTGGTACTAATGCTACTGCTTTATCAAAGCCTATAGAGTATGGCTATGAAACATATGATGACGATGAAGAGGATCCAGGCTTAAGATTAGTACGAGGTCTAGGCTTTTTTACAGATGGTGTTATAGATCAACATTTTGATAAAAGATCAAGACTTCTTAGACTAATAAATGCAGTTATGGATTCTAAGGATTTATATTTTGGATATGGAGTTTCAGAGGATACAGCATTAATTTACGATTTAGAAACAAAGGATATAACAGTTGCTGGATCTGGTGCAGTCTATATTGTGGATTTAAGAAAGACTAAAACAGAACAATTTAAAAATAAATATGTATGCAATGATGTAGTTTTAAATATAATACAAAAAGGTCATACATTTAATCAATGGAAAATTTAATGCTGATTTTCAATTAACATATAACCCCCAAACTCTAAAGGCAAAACCTTGTAAATTTATTTACAAGGTTTTGCTATGTTGTTATATTAAAAAATGTCCAATAAATGAAGTGCACCCCAAATGTTAGACAAGAAATCTAATATTTGGAGGTGCATTTTTTATGACAAAATTTAATGAAGAAATAAAAAAGAAATTTATAGAACTTATGAAAAGCAATAAACATTCAATTAGTTCAGCTGCAAAAGAAATATGTATTTCAACATCATTAGGTAAAAGATGGTGAAAAATGTATAATAATCATGGATATGAAGGCTTGATAATGAAAGCAGGAAATTATTCTAGCATATTCAAAGTAAATGCTGTAAAATATATGCATGAAAATCATTTATCAATTGGTGAGGCATCTGCTAATTTAGGAATACCTAGCGAAACAACTCTTTTAAAATGGGAACGCATATATTACGAAGAAGGAGAGGAAGGGCTACTTGTAGAAAGAAGAGGACGTCCGAAGAAATCCATGAGTAAAAATACAACTAAAACCCCTAAGAATAGTTCTAAAGAAAAAGAAGAAGATTTAATCGCTGAAGTTCAGAGATTAAGGGCAGAAAATGCTTATTTAAAAAAGTACAATGCCTTAGTTCAGGAAAAACAGCGCTTACAAGCAAAGAAAAAACAAAGATAGTTACTGAATTAAGGCGAGAATACTCACTGGATATTTTGCTTAGTATTGCAAATATTCCTAGAAGTACTTTCTACTATCATTTAAAAAGTCTAGAAAATTGTGATAAATATCTAGATATAAAGAAGGAAATACATAAAATATATAATGAAAACTATGGAAGATATGGATATCGGCGAATAACACTTAAGCTTAGAGAAAATGGATATTTAATAAACCATAAAACTGTACAAAGACTAATGAAGGACCTAGGTCTAATTTGTCTTGTGAGAATGAAAAAATATAGATCTTACAAGGGTGAAGTAGGGAAAATAGCTCCTAATTTACTAGAAAGAAATTTTAAAGCTACTAAACCAAATGAGAAATGGGTAACGGATATAACTGAGTTTTCTATGTTTGGACAGAAACTTTATCTTTCACCAATATTAGATCTGTTTAATAGAGAAATTGTTAGTTATTCAATAACAGACAGACCTATATACTCACAAGTACAAGAGATGCTTGAAAAAGCTTTTACTAAAAATCCTAATCTTGAAGGATTAGTTTTACACTCTGATCAAGGATGGCAATATCAAATGAAAGTTTATCAAGCTCAATTAAAAGAAAGAGGAATCCAACAAAGTATGTCTAGAAAAGGGAACTGCCTTGATAATTCAGTAATGGAGAATTTTTTTGGATTGCTTAAGTCAGAACTGTTATATTTACAAGATTTTAAAGACATAGAGAATTTTAAGAAGGAATTAGAAGACTATATCAACTGGTATAATACAAAAAGAATAAAGAGCAAATTAAAAGGACTGAGTCCTGTAGATTACAAAACTCAATCCTTATCAGTTGCTTAAAATTAATGTCTAACTTTTTGGGGTCAGATCAAAATTTTGGACATTTTATAATTTATTAAACATTATTTGTGATGCTATAAAAAGTATTAAAGCACTTGCTAAATAAGCAAATATTGTAATTTTAACTAGCTTGTTTTCAGGTATACCATCATAGATATCTGTTTCATCGTCCTTGTCCATATTATAGACACCCTTTTTCTTATACCATGACCTTAAATCAAGCATCTTTGAGTTGGATTTATTTTTTCTTTTTTTAAAGAAGTTAACTCCATCATATCCAAGATAGCTAGTCCAAGCTAAAAGTATATAAAGTGAAGCAAAAAAGGTTAATGAAAAGGCAAAGGAATAGTTACCAAGCATAGAAAAGCGACTTATTAAAAATGATATAATTAGTGCAATAGAAAGTCTTGAAAAAAATTTATTATAAAATGCTGATCTCATAAGCTGTTCTTCCTTCTTTAAAATGTATACAAAATAAAATATATTATATTTTATTTTGTATAGTGTGTGTACTTAAATTATATCATTTTTAGTGCTTTTTTTCAATTAATACTTTTTATCTATTTAAACTATAATAATTACATAGCTGTATTGCTTTTTCTAAAGCATCCTTTGGATTTACCCATATATCAGGCATAAATCCTTTACAATCAATGTTATCTAGGCTGTTAGTAAAGGACAAGCCACTTCCATAATATACAAATAGCTTTGAATTTGGCAAATACTTACTTGTATTTCCCGGAGTCAGCATAGCTCCACTAGTGTTGCTTCCAATAAATATAACATTGTCTAATTGTCTTAATATACTAACCATATATTCAGCAGATGAAGCTACATAATTATCAACTAGTACAATTATGATATTATTGTTGTCATACCATTCTGATTCAGTTGAAATATTTTTAGACCATTTACCTGCATTAAGTAAATCGTAATATTCTTTGTCTAAGCCAATATTATTATTTTTATAATAGGTTGCATCTAAAAGATTCGATTTTGAATATGACAATCCTGCACTTATAGGAGATGAACCACAATAATTATAAAACCAATTATGCGCATAGGTCGAATTTCCACCTGTATTTCCTCTTAAATCAATTATGAAGGAATAATGATTCCTAGCTTCCTTAGCACTGTTAGAAAACTCATCTAATAAATTCCTTTCCTCGAGACCTTCTAGACCTTCCTTTGATCCAATCATCTTATGTATAGTATAAACTGGGACACCATTTATTTCCTTTTTCTCATATAATTTTTCAAAATCAGTAGTTCCATTTTCAGCTAGTGTCCAGCTTATGTTTATTGTTACTTCTTTATCTTGATTAATTGCTGTTATAGTGTTGCATTTTTCTGCATTTTCTTTACTTGTAAATAATGAAAATAACCCGTAGACAATCTTGCCCTCATCATTTATAGTTGACTTAATATAATTATGTAAATCTGTATCACCAGCAATGCTTTCTATCAGAAGCTCTGCATTATCTGATTTTATGTAATACTTATCATTTTTATAGATTATATCAAGCTTATCACCAATATATAGCTTATAGCTATCATAAAACACAATTTCATCTCTTTTGCTTACCTCACCGTCAACTATGTATCTAATAGTATGATGTTCGTCCTGGATAAAATTCAAATGCTTAGCTATCATTTTTCTAAAATCTAGGTATGATATCTCATTATTGTCAAGATTTATTATGTCTTGAAGTATTTTATCTTTAGCTTCATTAATGGTTATATCTCCACCAAAATAATGGTATGCAGAGTAGGTATATTTATATAGTTTAAATAATGTATTAATATCCTCTATAGCCTCTTGTTTAGTTACTGCTCTAGAATCTTGCTTATCCAATAAAATCTCTATTTCATCTTCACTAAACACATTAATTTCATCCCTATAGTCTGGAGTAAATTTTTTCTCATCAAAGGACTCTAAATTTTGAAGCCCGGCTAATATTATATCCTTTCTATTATTGTTAGCCATTCTAATTAGAGAATTGAATTCTGGCATCCTCTTTTCATATTCAGATATTTTAACTAAGCAAACTTCAAGTGTCTTTTTAGGCTCTAAGCTTTCTATATCAACAGTAATTTCATAAGGTGTATTTTCCTTTTTTGGATCTAAATATTTTAATTTATCATATGCTAAAATAAGACCAAGCCTTGGTAATTTTATAAATTCAAGTCCTAGACTTAGCTCTAACTCTCCTAAATTATCTCCAACAATAGTTGCAAATTTAGTTTCCTTTGCAAAGCTGACAAAGTTCTTTGCTTCTAATCTAGTATTGTTATTTGTAATTATCCATTTTTTAGCATTTGATATATTGTGTTCATATAAATTGCTTTCAACACTTATTCTATGACTAAAATGTGTGCTAGGATCATCACTAGGTGCACAGGTAATTGAATAATATTTTTCAAACCTTATATTAGGTGCTACGATAAAATTCTCGCATAAATAGGAGCTTGTACCTACACAATCAAAGGTTATAGTCTGTTATTTCGTCCCATTCAGTCTTATTAAATGTAAATTTAGCTCCTTGCTCCTTTGCTTCATACTTAAGTGTTAAATATTCATTATATGTAATTACTTCTCTGTTTGGTCTTATATTATAATAATCAAAAAAAATCACCATAAACATATTTTGTAACATAGCCTACACCTAATGGAATGCAATATCTATCCTTATACATATCAAATAAGCTATCATATCCTTTTATTTTACTATAATCATAGCATTGATTAAATATCTCCGCTAATTTTCTAGCATCATCAATTACTATAACATTTGAGGTTGCCATTGCAGTATTTCTCTTTAGTACATAATCATCATATGATATTTTCTTTTCTTCATATTTAACAATTTTTATGGGTATTTGATTTGACTTGCAATAAGCTCTTATTTTAGTAGTAATGTTATGAATAATCTCCTTATATTGACTATCATCAGAATATACATAACACCAAACCTGAATGGCATCAATACTATCAGAGTCATTAGCATTTAAAATTTTATTAATCCTTTCCTGTTTTTCATCCATCTTCTCTATTTTGTCATTACAAGCTGTTAATATTAAAGACATTATTAAAATAAGTGTTAAAATTGAAATGAATTTAATTTTCATTGATCTTATCCTCTCGCTTCATTTTATGCTTAAAGTTATCATTCCTAATTATACAATATTTTTCAATAAATTTGTTAAAAGAGACATGAAAAGCGAAAAAAGACATGAAAAAATAAAATTTTGTAGAAAATACAAACATTTAACTTGATTAAAAATAACTAAATATAATATAATGTAATAAATCAATAGATGAATGTCTTATATCAAATTAAATGGTACATATATATGAGAGGTAGTGGTCAAGGTGTCAAAAGAGATTATACTTATTACAGGATCTGCTAATACAAGGGATTCACTTACAAAACAAATTAGAGAGCTTTTACCTGACAAATATCTTCTAAGAGCTTATGCTGAAGAGGATACAATTGAGCATAATTTAAAATGTGATTTACTTATAGTTTCAAGTCAAGAGATGAAGGATGACCTTGATGCTATGAACATAGGACTTGAATATGAAGATATTGTTATATGCGAAAGAAGTGTTAACTTTGACTTCATAGAGCAGGTTGCAGAGATACCTGTTAACGAAGAGGTTTTGCTTGTTAATGATAACAAGGAAACTGCTATGAGTGCTATAAATGACTTAAGAGAGCTAGGACTTAGCCACATTAAGTATTATCCATATTATCCCGGCATTGAGAGCTATAAAAAGCTTAAAATTGCAGTAACACCTGGAGAAACAGACAAGATACCAAAATGTGTTACTAAGGTTATTAACCTTGGTCCAAGAATTATTAGCATTAATTCCATATATCAAATTATGGATAAATTAAACCTAAGCCATAAGGATACTAGCTTTATTACTAAAAAGTATCTTCAAAAGATAATTAATGTTTCACAGCATGTATCATCTGTAAATAACAAGGTTAATGAGCTTAACGGCTATTTAAATAGCATAATAAACAACCTAGTTAATGGAACCTTAGTTTATGATGAAAATGGATACATAAAATACGCAAATGAGAAGATGAAAAAATTCTTCCGTACAGAGAAGGATTTAGAAAATAAGAATTTGCGTAATATTATCGATAAAGACCTATATCCTTATTTTTTAAGCAGTGATGTGTTTAAGGATAAGCATATTAGCTTTATGGGACAAAATGTTAAATTAACAAAAATAATTGCACCAAATGGCAAGGACATAGTAATAAGCATTGATAAAAGCGGTGAAAAGGATGTTCCAAAGCAGCTTAATGACTATTCATTTAAGGGATATGTAGCTAAATATAAGTTTGATGATATAATAGGAAATAGTAAGAATCTTAACGAAACTAAGAGTAGAGCTCTAAAGCTAGCAAAAACTGATTTAACTGTACTTATAGAAGGTGAGAGCGGTACAGGAAAGGAGATGTTTGCTAGTGCTATACATCAATGCTCAAAAAGAAGCAATGGACCTTACCTTGCAATTAACTTTAGTGCACTTCCAGACGAACTAATTGAAAGTGAGCTTTTTGGATATGAAGAGGGTGCATTTACAGGAGCTAAAAAGGGTGGTAAGGTAGGATTATTTGAATTAGCAGATGGTGGAACTATATTCCTTGACGAAATAGGAGACGTATCACCTAAATTACAAACAAAGCTACTAAGAGTTTTGCAGGAAAAGGAAATAATGATGCTTGGTGGCTCAGCTATAAAAAAGGTTGACGTAAGAATCATAGCGGCAACTAACAAAAACCTAAAGAAAATGGTTAAGGATAAACAATTTAGAGAGGACCTATACTATAGACTTAAAATAGGCTATATGTATCTTCCACCACTTCGAGAAAGGATGGAGGATATTGAGGATTTAGTAGCACATTTTATTAGAATGGGCTCATCTTCAAATGTGAAAATTTCTCAAGAGGTACTAGATGAATTTAAAAAGTACAAATGGTATGGAAATATTAGAGAGCTTGAGAGTACAATACAATATATGCTAGCTATTCGTAGCTCTGATGAGTTAAAGCTATCAGATTTACCAGATAGCAATTTCTTTGATGAAAAAATAAATGACAGAGATTATGATTCAGACGATGTTGAAGATTATTGTTCAAATGAAATGATAGATAGTCTAGGCTCAGATGCTTTAAATATTTTAATGGCTATTAAGGAGCTACAGGATAATAATCTGTCAGCTGGAAGAGATAAAATATCAGCTAAGCTATTAGAATATAATTGTAGAATGACAGAAGCACAGGTTAGAACGAGACTTAACATGCTTGAGAAAAAAGGCTATTTAAATAAAAAAAGAGGTAGACAGGGTTCTACATTAACTAACTTAGGTATGAAGTATTTACAGAATAGAAAGATTTAGAAACCTTAATGTACTAGACACAATTTTTCAATTATGTTAAAATTAGGATAGATAAATATTTAACATTATAATCAGGAGGGTATTATGAGCCGAAGAAGAAGAAAAGATATGAAATTGACGATAATAACAATTGTATTTTTTGCAATTTCAATTGGTATAGCAGCCACTATATTATATATAGCAGATAATAAATATGTATTTGCAAGTTATTTTAGTAAAGAACAAATGCTTAGTGATTATGAATATTTTTGGGAAAAGCTTGAAGAGAACTGGCCTTATTTTGATACAGCAAATGAAAATAAAATTGATTTAAATAAATTAAAATCAAATTATAAAAGCAAAATAAAAGGCAAACCTGCAGATATTAATTTTTATAACATTATGAGTGATTTAGCAGCAGATATTTCTTCACATGAAGAGCTTGGAAAGGTTTATGCTGTTGACTATTATAGTCAAATATATATGAATATGGAACCAAGATATGCATTAAATAAAGGTATATCTGATTTACTAAATGATAAAGCAACTATTCAAAGATATAGATATATTGATACTCGTTTATTAATTAAAATTATTGATAATTATAGCCCTAGCCAAATTGTAGGAGGATATACACCTGCACAAGCACAAGACTCTTTTAATAAAAATGTTCAAGTTGAGATAATAGAAGAGGGTAAAATAGCAAAAATTACTATCAATGCTTTCTTCTTAAGCGAGTTTAATGAAAACATGATAAATGCTTATGAAGAAAATTTCAAGGAAATTTATAAAAATCTAAGTAATTATGAGCATGTAATATTTGACCTCTCAAGCTGTGTTGGAACAAATGCTACACTTTGGAAGAACTTTATAGTAGCACCAAATATAAAATCTGATGCAAGCTATGATATAACTTGCATTTACAACAACACTGAAAACAATAAAAAATATTATGATGTAGAATCAAAGCCAATATCAGAGCTAGCTGAAATCAATAAATCTGAGTACTTAAAAGCCTTTGATTCATACTTTAAGCATACTATTAAGGTTGAAAGCAAGCCATATGAAAAGAATATAGCTAATGCTAAGAAATGGATAATAACAGGTGAAAAAACTAAGCTTGAGGTAAATAATTTTGTGAACTTTGCAAAAGAAACAGGCTTTGCAACAATTGTAGGAAACAACTTAAATGGGTTAGATGTACCACTAGGAGTAGCAATGATACAGCTTCCAGAGCTTGGACTTATCATAGCTTATGATGGATTAGAGTATTTAGATGCTTCAGGAATGAATAGAATAGATGAAATCAAAGCAGATATATTAGTTCCTGTTGGAGAAAATGCTTTAGAGGCTTGCTTAGCAGAAATTCGTAAATAAGTGACTTGGATAATAATACCAACAAAAAAACTATTGACCTTTTTATACTTTTATTATAGAATAGTTTAGTAAATGCTTGAGCATTAAATAAATAATATATGCACCCGTGATGCATATATCTAATATAATAATTATTTTAAAACTCATAACAGAGATTAAAAAAAAAACCCCTTTTTTAGTCTCTGTTTTTTATTTTTAAAGAAAGCTTATTAGCTTCCTTGTTTCAATCAATAATTTATACAGGAGGAAAAAATCAAAGAATGGCAAAGTATATTTTTATAACAGGTGGAGTTGTATCCTCGCTCGGTAAAGGGATAACAGCAGCATCTTTAGGACTATTATTAAAATCAAGAGGGTTAAAGGTATCTTTACAAAAATTCGACCCATACATAAATGTGGATCCAGGCACTATGAGCCCTTATCAACATGGTGAGGTTTTCGTTACAGATGACGGAGCTGAAACTGATTTAGACTTAGGACATTATGAGAGAATAGTTGATATAAATCTTACAAAATACAGCAGTATAACAAGTGGAAAAATATACTGGTCTGTTCTAAACAAGGAAAGACACGGAGATTATCTAGGAGCTACAGTTCAGGTAATACCTCATATAACAAATGAAATTAAGGAAATGGTATATAGAGCACAATCTGTTCAAGATGTTGATGTTGTTATAACTGAAATTGGAGGAACAATAGGTGATATCGAAAGCTTGCCATTCATAGAAGCTATAAGACAAATAAAGTTTGATGTGGGTAAGGAAAATGTACTTTATATTCATGTTACATTATTGCCATATCTAAGCAAGGCAGGAGAGCTTAAAACTAAGCCAACACAGCATAGCGTTAAGGAGCTTAGAAGTGTTGGTATCCAACCAGACATTTTAGTTTGTCGTACAGAGGTTGAATTAACAGATGAGCAAAAGAGCAAGATTGCTTTATTCTGTAATGTAGATAAGAAAAGTGTTATTCAAAACCTTGATGCAGAAAGCTTGTATGATATTCCTCTATTATTAGAAGATGAGGGAATTGCTAATATAGTTTGTAAAGAATTAAAATTAGATTGTCATGAGCCAGACCTAACTGAGTGGACTAATATGGTTAATGCATCTAAGAACACAAAGCACAAGGTAACAATAGGACTAGTAGGAAAATATGTAGAGCTAAGAGATGCATATCTTTCAGTTGCTGAGAGCTTAAAGCACGGTGGGATAGAAAACAGTGCAGAAGTAGAAATAAAGTGGATACATTCAAAAGAGCTTAATGAAAGCAATTATAAGGATGAACTTAAGGACTGTGATGGTATCCTAGTTCCTGGAGGCTTTGGAGATAGAGGTATAGAGGGTAAGCTCCTTGCAACTAAATATGCAAGAGAAAACAAAATACCTTTCCTAGGAATCTGTCTAGGTATGCAAATGGCAGTAGTTGAATTTGCTAGAAATGTAATTGGCTACAAGGATGCTCACAGCTCAGAATTAAATCCAAACACAACACACCCAGTTATAGACATAATGTATGACCAAATCAATGTTAAAGACAAGGGTGGTACAATGAGACTTGGACAGTATCCATGCAAGCTAAAGGACGGCTCAAAGGCAAAGCTAGCATATGCAAATGCAGACCTTATAAACGAACGTCATAGACATAGATTCGAATTCAACAACAATTATAGAGAAATCATAGAGCAAAATGGTATGGAAATAACAGGACTATCACCAGATGGCAAGCTAGTAGAAATAGTAGAAATAAAAGACCATCCATGGTTCGTAGCAGTCCAATTCCATCCAGAATTCAAATCAAGACCAACAAGAAGCCACCCTCTATTTAGAGACTTTATAAAGGCTTCGATAGAGAATAAATAGAATACAAACAATAAATATATCCCTGCAACAGGAGTGCTGCAGGGATTTTTGTTTGTCTAAAAATAGAAAACTTTGTAAAAAACTCTAGAAGTTTCCTAGTATATATGGTAAGATATATTTGAGTATATACATCTGGGGAAATGGGATATATTTTTAAAGGGGTGATGGGTAAAGGCAAATTTACTTATGCTTGTGCTGTTGAGTTTATGCATATTCAATTAACAATTCAAATAAACAAAGAAGTTAATGTAACATATAAAGTTGTAGAAGTTTATTATTTGTAATGTCTATTAAATCTCATTATTAAATTAGAAAATATAAGTAAAATACAAGAAATTTAATAAGAATAATTAAACATTATATTATAAATTGTGTTTATATATTTACATAATTATTATAATTTAATAATTTCTTAAAATACATAATTAGAGAAACAATATTATATGTAATTTGCAATTTCCATATGTTATAAACACAATATAAGTTGATTAAAAAAACAGCAAGATAAAGAAAGTTGAGTAACCAACCCCTTGGAATATTAGGCGATTAAGTCAAGGAGATAAGTTTTATTTTATGCTTAAATCTCCAATTAGAAAGATTGGTGGATATGGGCAATTTAAATATTATGAAAATCTATCAATTAATAATGCTTGGAATAAATATGGAAAGTTAAATGGAGTAAGAGACCTAAAGAATTATATAAAAAACTTTAATTTAGAAAAGTTAAGTAAGATAGCTTCTAAATTTAATTATAAAAAGTTTAAAGTAAAGGAACTTGCTAAAAAAGCAAAAATGAAAGATGTGTATTTTTATTTATATCATAAATTATGTGAAGATATTCATACAAATGTTAATTCCTTAAATTGTTATATGGAAAGGCATTATAATAATATAGATGTATTAAATCCACTTCCTAAATATTCTGACCAAAGGTTGGTTCTAATCACATTAATTTGGATCATGTTAAGAGCAATGTTAGATTTAGATCGCTTTTTAGTATTAACTGTAAGAAATAGAATTGAAGCAATTGAAATAAAAATAAAGCCATATTTAGAAACTTCTGCTATAATATAGTCTTTGTAACCAAAGTTATTATATTAACTTTAAATTTAATTAGTATTTTCTTATTAATAGTGTTATAATCAATGAAATGTCTTTTATTATTCATTCGATAATAAATTCTATATGTATAATAAAAGTACTTAACTAATATAAAGGAGCACAAAAAATGCTAGAACTTAGGAAGATTGACACAAGTAATATATGGGAGGTTATTGACTTAAAGGTTAATGATAATCAAAAAGGTTTTGTTGCTACTAATAATCAAAGTATTATAGAAGCTTATGCTGCTTTATCTTCGGGACATGTAGCTTTACCTTTTGGTATATATGATGATGAAAATTTAGTTGGATTTGTCATGTTTGGATATGGAGCAACTGGTGAAGAAGGTGAACCAAAGATTGCAAATGGTAATTATATATTATGGAGGTTTATGATAGATAAAAATTATCAAGGTAAGGGCTATGGAAAAGCAGCTCTTGTAGCATCATTAGATTATCTCCGTACAATACCTTGTGGTCCTGCAGAATACTGTTGGTTATCTTATGAACCAGATAATGTAGCAGCCAAATCATTATATACTTCTATGGGCTTTAAAGAAAATGGAGAATTATGTGGTGATGAGATAGTTTCAGTTATAAAGCTATAATTTTTTTCAATAACATGAGTATTTTAACAAGATAAGAAGAAGTATTTTATTAAATATAAAGTGCCAGTAGTAAATATTGCTACTGGCTTTTTATTTAACTTTAAATATGAAAAATAATTGGTAAATATTTTCATAATATGTTAAGATATACAAGAGAAACGGAGGTAAACATAATGATAGATTATAATAAAGAATGTAAAAATGAACATAGAGAAGAGTTTGATTTATTTGATGGTTTATTATCAATTGCTTACTTTCTTTTCTATATGATAATATTGTTTTTATTTGGACTTCTTATATTTAAGACAGACATATTTACTAGGTTTAATTACTTTGAGAATAGAAATTTGAATAGGTTTATATTTTATATACCAATAAGCCTTATAACTATATTACCTGCTATAGTAATAGCATTTTTAAGAAGACAAGGTTTAGCTTCAATAGGTATTAAGAAAAATAATATGCTTAAATCAATACTTCTAGGTATTTTATTTGCAATACCTTTAATATTACCTACAATTTTTATTGGTATAAGTAAAGGATATGATTTTGCAAATATTGAAGATATAATATGGGAGTTTTTATATTATTTATTATGTATAGGATTTGTAGAGGAGTTAGTATTTAGAGGATTTATACAGACAAGAATTAGAGGATTAATTAAAAATAAAAAACTAAGTGTTGTTATAGTTGGATTAATGTTTGGCTTTTTGCATATTCCATTTCAAATGTTAAAAGCCAATATGTCTATTCTTCAGTTTATACAACAAGATATAGTCCATTTAATAACTACAGTGATATTACATATATATTTTGTATATATTTATGAACGAGATGATAATATTATAGCACCTACTATAACACATACATTAATAAACTTTATATCTCATATTTTTATAAGCTAATAAAGTAATAATAAATTAAAGTAAAAATAATGGTAGTGTAAAGTAGAAATGAAAAATAGGTATAAAATTAATGCGAAGTAGCAAACATCCGCTTTTAAAAAGTATAAATGCTCGATTGACAATTGTCAATGGTAAAATGAACGTGCTAACGCACGCCCTTGACAATAGCCAATGCGATCATTTAAAAGATATTTAAGCGGAAAGTTATGCAACA
>JBPOHM010000146.1:0-10409 GCA_052035585.1 Bacillota bacterium | reverse complement strand
GTAATTATAAATTCCCTATAAGAGAGTATGATAATTTTACACTTCCAAGTGGATATTATGATGCTGTAAGAGTAGAGATTGGAGAAGCAAAGGGACATAACTGGTGGTGTGTGATGTTCCCACCACTATGCTTTACAGACTTTGGTAAAAAGCTAGATGCAGGCTTTGAGGATGTAGAAGAAAAGCTGAAGGAAGTATTAACAGAAGAAGAAATTGAACTTATAAAAACAAATAGAGGTTACTCTCAGATAAAATTCAAATCAATATTTGCAGAGCTAATCCAAAACCTTGTAAAGAACTAAAAAACTGTCCTTAGGGACAGTTTTTTTATAAAATTTCTAGCTTTTTAATTTTATATTGAAGTGTCTGCCTTGGAATATTAAGTAGCTTTGCAGCCTTTGATATATTGTTATCTACCTTCTCTAGTGCTGAAGCTATAATTTCCTTTTCATAATTCTTTAATGATACATCAAGAGGCTGTATCGCATTTGAATCAATATCAATATCTCTTTTACTGTTTTGCACCTGTCTAAATTGGAAAGGAAGATGCTCCTCTCTTATTACCTCGCCATCGTACAAGCTTATAACGCTTTCAATTGTGTGTTCAAGCTCTCTGACATTACCTGGCCAATGATAATCTAAAAATATTTTCAAAACCTCATTTGAGATGCTAGAGAAGAATTTATTACATTTTTCATTATATTTCTTTATAAAATACTCTACTAAAAGTGGTATATCCTGCACTCTTTCCTTTAGAGGTGGTATCTCAAAGCTTATAACACTTAATCTGTAGAATAGGTCGGCTCTTAGCTGCCCTAGCTCTAATACTTTATCAAGTGGTACATTGATAGCTGATATAATCCTTACATCTATATCAATAGTTGTACTTCCACCAACACGTCTTAGTCTACCATCCTGTATAACTCTTAGTAGTTTAGCTTGTAGCTCTAGTGGCATAGAATTTATTTCATCTAAGAATAAAGTTCCACCATTTGCTAGTTCAAAAAGACCAGCTCTATTCTCAGCTCCTGTAAAGCTTCCCTTTACAGTACCAAACAAAATACTCTCTAATAAATTGCTTGGTAGTGCTGCACAGTTTTGAGCTATAAAGGCTTGATTTTTTCTTTTGCTAGAATTATGGATGGATTGTACTAGTAGCTCCTTACCAGTACCAGTTGCTCCAGCAATTAGAACAGGAGAATCTGACTCAGATGCTCTAAGTCCCAAGGCCTTTATCTTTTGCATTTCTTTGCTATGACCAATTATATCAATAAATGTATATTTTGCTGAATTCTTATTTTTGGTGTCTGTACTTGTACTAGTTGATGAGCTATCCTCAGACAAAGCCTTAGCAGATGAGCCCTTTTTATTAACATATAGTTCACTTTGTAGTCTAACAATTTTTTCAGATAATTCCTTAACTGCTGTGATATTTTTTGATATTTCAACAGCAGCTACAACCTTATTATTATACATTATAGGAAGAGAGGTATTTACGGTTGAAATTTTGTCACCCTTGTAATTAGTAAAGTTCTGCTCAACATCATACATAGGCTTGCAGGTTTTTATAACCTGTAACAGTGTGCTTGTCTCAAAACTAAGCGATGGATATACCTCAAGAATATGTCTCCCTATGGCCTTATCTACTTCAATTTCATCTAGCTTCTTTGCTGCTTGATTATAATACACAATTTTACCAGAAGCATCAATTATATGAATACCATCATCAATATATTCCATTGCTTTAATGAGTGCATCAAAATACTTTCTTTCCATACTACACCTCCTATAAGCGCCAAAAATTTAGCTATATATGCCGAAATTTAGGCAATAATGTTCGTGTCTAAAACGTTTTTTCACAATATCATCTTTATTAATCCATGTACAGAGTAATATTTAATCTATTAATATAAGAATCACTTTCTCCGATTTTAATCATATACTTTAAATTTATATAGCCTGTACCATCTTCATTTATTTTATAATCTACACTCTTAGTAGTTATAACCATTTTAAAGTTTCCATAGCCTGTACTATAAATACTATTAAATCTCTTGCCAGGCTCAAATTCTATCGTTGACGAAACAATTCCTATCTTTGTCATAACTAGCTTATTATCTGTTAATCTAATTCTAGTATTAATATCATCATCTGGATCCTCAGCATTTTCCTTATAGTCAATAATCAGCATATTATCTTCTTTTTTTACAGTTGCTTCTGTAATCAGCAATATTTCATCAAGCTTATTTTCCTTATAATCTAGCTGCTCTGTTAATATCTTTATTTTCATCGTATCACATCCTTAAGAACACGTAGTTTTGTCAAAACTCTTTAAATATTACAAATATTTAATACATTAAACTATTAATATTATACCATAATATATAATTAGGTAACAAGATTTATTTTAAGAAAATGCCGAAAAATTGGCACAGGTAATAACGCTTTCATTAAAATTTCAAAAAAATCACTAATAATTAATATGGCATAAATATTGCATTATATATAATTTGGTGATTTAAAACTAATAAATAATTTGGAGGATAAAATAAAATGAAAAAAGGAAACCCATTTGGAACACACAGAGTTATTGAACCTGTAGGAGTTCTACCACAACCAGCACTTAAAATTGACAATACTATGGAAATCTATGACAACGAAATACTTATTGACGTTCAAACATTAAACGTTGACTCTGCAAGCTTTACACAAATTAATGACCAAGCTAAGGGTGATGTAGAAGAAATCAAGAGAATAATGAAAGGTATCGTTGCTGACAGAGGTAAGCACCAAAACCCTGTAACTGGTTCAGGCGGAATGCTAATTGGAACAGTTAAGCAAATAGGACCAGCTTTAGAAGGAAAAACAGATTTAAAGGTTGGAGACAAAATAGCTACACTTGTTTCATTATCTTTAACTCCACTAGTAATTGAAGAAATACTTGATGTTAGAAAATCAATCGACCAAGTAGATATTAAAGGACAAGCAATATTATTTGAAAGCGGTATTTACGCTAAATTACCATCAGACCTACCAGAAAACTTAGCTCTTTCAGTTCTTGACGTTGCTGGAGCACCAGCTCAAACTGCTAAGCTTGTAAAACCAGGAGACACAGTATTAGTACTTGGTGGAGCAGGAAAATCAGGTATGCTTTGCTTATACGAAGCAAAGAAGAGAGCAGGTATAACAGGAAAGGTTATATGCTTTGCTAGAACAGAAAAATCAGTTGAAAACGTAAAAGCTCTAGGATTAGCTGATGAGTACATCATTGGAGATGCTACAAATGCTGTTTATGTTTACGAAGAAGTTATGAAGATTACAAACGGACAGCTTTGTGACCTAGTAATCAGCTGTGTAAGCAGAGATAACTGTGAAATGGCATGTATATTATCATGCAAGGACAATGGAACAGTTTACTTCTTCAGTATGGCTACAAGCTTTACAAAGGCTGCTTTAGGAGCAGAGGGAGTAGGTAAAGACATCAACATGATAATCGGAAATGGATATACTAAAAACCATGCTGAAATATCATTACAAATAATGAGAGAATCACAAGGACTTAGAGAATTATTTACAAAATTATATGCATAAATATATTTAGAACTTAATTTTCAAGCTTGATTCAAATATAAATTAGCGAAAGCTACAAATAAGAAAGGAATGAAAATATGGCATATTACAACAATATTCCTCTTTGGAAGGATGTAACTGAAGAGCAATGGAATGACTGGCATTGGCAAGTAAGAAACAGAATTGACTCAGTTGAAAAATTAAAGCAAGTTATTAACTTAACAGAAAAAGAAGAAAAGGATATTGAATCAGTATTATCAAGATTTAGACTTGGTATAACTCCTTACTATGCATCATTAATGGATAAGGATGATCACAGATGTCCAGTTAGAATGCAAGCAGTTCCAACATTATCAGAAACTCATATAGGAGAGGCTGATATGGAGGACCCATTACATGAGGATGGAGATTCACCAGCACCAGGACTTACACACAGATATCCTGATAGAGTTTTGATGCTAATAACAGACCAATGCTCTATGTATTGCAGACACTGTACAAGAAGAAGATTTGCAGGTCAACAAGACCACGAAGTTCCTTTGAAAAATATTGACAAATGTATTGAGTATGTAAGAAATCATCCAGAGGTAAGAGACGTTCTATTATCTGGTGGAGACTGTCTATTAGTTTCAGACAATATACTTGAATACATCATTAAGAATTTAAGAGAAATACCACATGTTGAAATTATCAGACTTGGTTCAAGAACTCCAGTAGTATTACCACAAAGAATAACTGATGATTTAGTAAACATGCTTAAGAAATATCATCCAATTTGGTTAAATACTCACTTTAACCATCCAAAAGAGTTTACTCCAGAAGCTAAGGAAGCTATAAGAAAGCTTGCTGATGCTGGTATACCTTTAGGAAACCAAAGCGTTCTATTAAGAGGAGTAAATGATTGTCCACACATTATGAAGAACCTAGTTCATGAGTTAGTAAAAATAAGAGTTAGACCATACTACATTTATCAATGTGACCTTTCTCTTGGTATTGAACACTTCAGAACACCAGTTAGCAAGGGTATCGAAATAATCGAATCATTAAGAGGACATACTTCAGGATATGCTGTACCAACATTCGT
The DNA here is from genome assembly GCA_052035585.1 of Bacillota bacterium. Lineage (GTDB taxonomy): Bacteria > Bacillota > Clostridia > Tissierellales > Sedimentibacteraceae > UBA1535. The sequence goes on along the minus strand of JBPOHM010000146.1, from coordinate 5,755 downwards.
TGTTGACGCACCAGGTGGTGGAGGAAAAACTCCAGTTATGCCTAACTATGTTATCTCTCAAGGACCAGACAAGGTTATCCTTAGAAACTTTGAAGGTGTTATCACAACTTATACAGAGCCTAAGAATTTACCAGAAATCGAATGTACTTGTGATGTTTGCCAAGGTAAGAAGAAGGTTCACTTGACAGGAGTTGCTGGCTTATTAGCTGGAGAAAGATTAGCACTTGAGCCAACAGAATTAGATAGAAAGAAAAGAACACAACATTAATAAGAATCCAAAGAATTCTTCAAATGAAAAATTAAAATAAATAAAGGGCTAAAACTATGAGTATAATTAAGCAAATGCAGAAAAACTATAAAACAATATCGATTATAGGTCTTGCTAAAAATGCAGGAAAAACTGTTACGCTTAATTATCTCATAGATAAGGCCTATGAAGAAAATATAACTATTGGAATAACCTCTACTGGTAGAGATGGAGAGAGCAGTGATTTGGTAACAAACACTGAAAAGCCTACCATCTTTGTCACAGAGGGTGTTTTAGTTGCAACTGCAAAGCAAGCACTCCTGATGTCAGATGCTAAGCTTGAAATTCTTGAAACAACAGATTTTAAGACAGCAATGGGAGAGGTTATAATAGCAAGAGTAAGGCACAGTGGCAATATTCAAATAGCTGGACCTGTTAATGCAACAGATATAAAAACTGTTTCAGATATGTTACATAATTTCGGAGCTGAAATAGTTTTTGTTGATGGTGCAATCGATAGAAAGGCTGCATCTTCTCCCCTTATTACCGATGCATGCGTGATTGCTACTGGTGCAGTACTTAGCAGAGATATGAAAAAGGTTATTGAAAAAACCGCATACACTGTTGAATGCTACCAATTAAATCAAGTTGAAAATAATATAAGAAAAAAACTCAAAAAGGGCTGTTCTACCTGTATTGTGGATGATATGGGAGAGATAGCCTGTTTGTATGAAGAGACTGGTATTAGTGCAGCTAAAATTCTATCAGAAAAAATAAATTCCACTACAAGATATGTATATGTTAAGGGTGCTATAACATCAATGCTTTTAAATGAATTAAGCAAAAGCAATTTTGCTAAAAGCTTTAAGCTAGTTATTGATGATGCAACTAAAATCTTTGTAGAGCTAAGAGACTGGAATGAAGCCAAAAAAAGAGGACTTAAGATAGAGGTTTTAGATTCTATTAAGATACTTGCACTTACAATAAACCCATTTTCTCCAGAAGGATATTATTTTGACAGTGCAGAGTTTTTAGAACAGATGCAGTATTTTATTAAGGATGTAGAAATAATAGATGTATTGGCATAGATGTATATAGAAAGGATTTGCTTGAAATGCTAAAAGAATTCATATCAGAAAGCTGTAAAAAAAATATAAACTTTGATTTTATACTTGATGAAATCAAGCCTATAACTAAATATGGACTAAATTGCAAAAAAAGCACAATGCCTTTCATATATGGACAAGAGCAGGAGCTCGAGGCTGAGTTTGATAAGCTTGAAGCCTTTTTAAACTCAGATAAGAGAAGAGAAATCATTGATATACTAAAGCAAATAAAATATATTAGTGAAACACTGCAAAGAGCAAAGGCAGATATTGTATTAGATGAGGTTGAGCTTTTTGAGGTTAAATCACTTCTAATATATATAGAAAAGCTAGAAAAATCCTTAAAAAATACTCCTATGTATAAGTATGAGGACTTAAAAATCAAGGCATTATCAGAGCTATATAAATTACTTGATCCTGCTGATGAGAAGATGATGACCTTTTACCTATATGCTGAATACTCACCAGAGCTAAAAAAAGTAAGAGAAGAAATTAGAGCTGTTGAAATAAAAATTAGCAAAATAAAAAAAGAATTAATAAATAAAATTGAGCAAAAATATAGTATCAAGCTAAACTCAAGAGAAGAAGTAACAATAAGTAAAAATCTTGAGGACAAAATAAAAGAGTTAAATCAAGAAGAGAGCTTAAGAATATCTGGAGAAAACTATTTAAGCCTAATATATAAGCTAAAGAATAATAATGAGCTAGACGAATTAGAAAGCGAGCTTGAGGGCTTAAAGCTACAAGAAAATGAAGAAGAATTTAAGATAAGAAAATATCTTACTGAGCAAATAGCAAAGTCGTATGATGAAATAATTGATAATACAAACAAGATTGGTAGAATTGATTATCTAATAGCAAAGGCAAACTTTGCTCAAAAATCAAGTCTTATTAGACCAAAGATTTCATCAGACTTAATATTTGAAGCAGTAAATGCTAGAAATTTAAAGCTTGAGGATACACTAAAGAAAAAGAATAAAAAATATACCTCTATATCAATTAAGCTAAACAAAAAACTCATTTGCATCACTGGTGCAAACATGGGTGGAAAAACAGTAAGCCTTAGAATGATAGGTCAAATTGCTGCGACTGCTGCTTATGGTATGTTTGTACCTTGTGAAAGCGCTAGGATATGTTTATTTGAGCATATACACATATCAGTTGGAGATGAACAATCAATTGAGAAGGGTTTAAGCACATTTGGAGCTGAAATTGTAAATTTAAAGGAAGCCTTAGAAAATGCAAACAAAAGAAGCTTAATATTAATTGATGAGCTTGCAGGGGGTACAAACCCGAAGGAAGGCTTTGCTATAACAAAGGCAGTTGTCGAATATTTAAAAAATAGCAATTCAATGTCAATTTTAACAACTCACTATGACAATATAGCACAGGATAAGGAAATTCAAAACTTCCAAGTCAAGGGACTTAATTTACCAGATGAGATGATAAAATTCACATCGATAGAAGAAATATCAAAATATATGGACTATAGCCTAGTTGAGGTAGAGAATCAAAATTTTGTGCCAAAGGATGCAATAAGCATTGCTAAAATGGCAGGTATTCCACAGCAAATTATAGATAAAGCAACAGAGTTAATAATATAAAAAACAATAGGGAGGAACACGGATGCAAAGTAAATTAAATCTTGATCCAAAATTAATTGACAGTGCAAGAAGCGCTGCTGGCAGGATAGCTGATGATGTACAAAAATTTATAGACAGACATACTACTGTAACAGTAGAAAGAACAATTCTAAGATTACTTGGAGTTGATGGAGTTGATGATATTGATGTTCCACTACCAAACGTAGTTGTTGACAATATCGTTGAAGGTGGCGGATTGCAACGTGGAGCAGCATTCTGGATGGGTAATGCTATGGTTCAAACTGGCTTAACACCACAAGAAGTCGCTGAAAAAATTGCAAAAGGTGAAATAGACATTACTAAATTAGCTATAGCATCAGATGATAAAATATATGCAGCAGTAGAAGCAATAGCTAAGAAAACAGTTGAAAGAATAGCTAATAGCAGAAAAGAAAGAGAAAACTTCTTAGCTACATTAGGAGAAGGTAAAAAGCCTTACCTATATGTAATAGTTGCAACAGGAAATATCTACGAAGACGTTATACAAGCACAGGCTGCAGCTAGACAAGGAGCAGACGTTATAGCTGTTATCAGAACAACTGCACAAAGCTTACTTGACTATGTTCCTTATGGAGCTACAACAGAAGGCTTTGGTGGTACATTTGCAACTCAAGAAAACTTCAGAATAATGAGAAGAGCTCTTGATGAGGTTGGTAAAGAAATAGGAAGATATATCAGATTATGTAATTACTGCTCAGGCTTATGTATGCCAGAAATAGCTGCTATGGGAGCTATGGAAAGATTAGACGTTATGTTAAATGATGCTATCTATGGAATACTATTCAGAGATATCAATATGCAAAGAACATTTGTTGACCAATACTTCTCAAGAATAATCAACGGTTTTGCAGGTATAATAATAAACACAGGTGAAGATAACTACCTTACAACTGCAGATGCATATGAAGAAGCACATACTGTGCTTGCTTCACAATTCTTAAATGAACAATTTGCATTAAAAGCAGGTATCCCAGAAGAACAAATGGGATTAGGTCATGCATTCGAAATGGATCCAAAATTAGAAAATGGTTTCTTATATGAATTAGCTCAAGCTCAAATGGCAAGAGAAATATTCCCTAAGGCACCACTTAAATATATGCCTCCAACAAAATTCATGACAGGAAATATATTCAAAGGACATTTACAAGATGCATTGTTCAATATGATATCAATTTGGACTAACCAAGGAATACAACTTCTTGGAATGCCTACAGAAGCTATTCACACACCTCACTTACATGATAGATACCTATCAATAGAAAATGCTAAATACATTTTCAACAATGCTAAAAACTTAGGTGATGAGGTTGAATATAAAGAAGGTGGAATCATCCAGAGAAGAGCTCAAGAGGTTCTTGCTAAAGCAGAAGAATTATTAAAAGAAATCGAAAAAGAAGGTATGTTTAGTACTATCGAGCAAGGTAAATTCGGTAGCGTTAAGAGAGCATTTACTGGCGGAAAAGGACTTGCTGGAGTAACTGAAAAGGATGAAAAATACTTCAATCCATTTATCAATTTAATGCTTGGAGGTGCCAAATAATGAGTGAAGTAAAAAATAACATAGATTTAACTAAAATAAAACCATATGGTGATACTCTAAATGATGGAATGGTACAGCTAAGCTTTACACTTCCAGTGCCAAAAGGAGACGAAGCAGAAGAAGCAGCTAGACAATTAGTAGCTAAAATGGGCTTTGATGAGCCAGCTGTTGTTTATTCACACGACCTTGGTATAGGCTATACTTACTTTGTAATGTATGGTAAATGTACACATACTGTTGACTTCTCAACTATTGAGGTACCAAAGGTAAGTGTAGAATTCATGGAAAAAGAAGAAGTAGAAGAATACATCGAAGAAAACATCAAGAGAAAAGTAGTTATAATAGGAGCTTGTACAGGTACAGATGCTCATACTGTTGGTATAGATGCTATAATGAACATGAAGGGCTTCGATGGTCACTACGGACTTGAAAGATACAAAGGAATAGAAGCTATAAACTTAGGTAGCCAAGTTCCAAACGAAGAGTTAGTTGCTAAGGCTATAGAGCTAAAAGCAGATGCAATCCTTGTATCACAAGTTGTAACACAAAAAGATGTTCATATACCAAACTTAACTCAATTAGTTGAAATACTTGAAGCAGAAGGACTAAGAGATAAAATAGTTTTAGTATGTGGTGGACCAAGAATTTCTCATGAATTAGCTCAAGAGCTAGGATATGATGCAGGCTTTGGTTCAGGTAGCTATGCAAACCATGTTGCTTCGTTTGTAGTTAAGCAATTAGTTGAAAGAAAATTAGTTTAATAAGAATATAAATAGGAAGCCTCCAAACATTAAAATTTGGAGGCTTTACTATATGTGAAAATTTACGATATAGCAGTTAAGAATTCTTTAATTAAATTATGTACTGTTGTGTATGGATTCATTTTTTCAATATCCTTTTGAATAACTAGTCCATTATTATATTTATTGTGGATTGTTTCTGCATTTTCTATAGCTTTATTTATATCACCACATTTAATAATCTTACTAATTAATCCAGGGTCATTCTTGCTTTTATCATTATAACTATCAATATCTAATGCTTTTGCTAATCTTGTAAATATCGCGCGTTTTTTAACATTTAAATCAAGATCTTCAAAATGCATTAAAAGCCATGTTTCAAATAAGAGATTTGTGAGTAACAGTTCATAATTATTGTTGGAGGATAACATTTCATTAATAACATTTTGAATATCATCTGGAGAATCACAATCAAATAG
>JBPOHM010000258.1:0-1787 GCA_052035585.1 Bacillota bacterium | reverse complement strand
ACAGCTTCAACGTTTTGCTGAAATAGTCTAATAATAAATGTGTTTCTTGCTCTTCGGGTATTGCTAATTGTTTAACTGAATTTTCTCTTGTATTCTTTGCTTTCAATTTTGCCTCTTCACTAAAAATATTTTTTGGTATTTTGTTACTCATGTGTATTGTTCTCCTTCAAAATCGATTCTAAGTTAATTTCTGCCTTGAATTTCATGTGTAAAAGTTTTTAAAATATCTTTTAGGCATATTAGGTTATTTAAGATGTTTTTTACTTGAAACTCTTGTTTTTTACTAATAAAATTGTCCTTCCTACAACTCCCTCCCCTCCAATGTTGCTTTGTCTAACCACTGTTCCATTAATGGTACATTAACTTTTGTCGTTGAACCTATTTTTATAATAGGTATATCCGGTTCACTTCTTGACATTGCATATAAAGAATCTCTACCAATCCCAAACATTTTACTTGCTTCAACTATTGATACTAAATACTTACTTTCCATTAGTTCTCTTCACCTTCTTTTTCGTTTTTTAATTCCAGTATTTTGTTAATTATAGCCTCCTTCTCTTTTCTTGGTAGTTCCTTCCTTAACTTACGCGAGAAATTTCCATCAGTTATTCCTAATGCCTCCGCAACTTCCCAGTACTTAACACATGAATGCTCAATCAAATTCCTAATTACAATGTTTTTTTTCATCTGTTTTCTCCCATTTTATATTATTAATTTATCTTGACTGTTGCTGTTGTTTTTGTTATACTTACCTTACCACATAATTCCTAATAGTTCAATACTTAAGAGTATTTAGGAAATTTCGAAGAATTCTATTTGGAAAAGGAGAAAAAATATAAATGCCTATTGTAAAATATTTTAAGAAAAAGGACGGAAACAGGGTAATTGGTATTACAGAACTAAATTTTATCAATGGATATAAAAAAGAATATCTATTAGGAGAAATATTAGTCAATTATATTGAATTTGACTATGAAATTGCACTTGAATCAATAAGAGGTTTAATGGATTTCGTACTAAAAACAATTAAACCAGACTTAACTATTGATAAGCTTAAAGAATTCTTGAAAATTGATATGTTTGACCTTGAACGATTGAATAATTGGGATACTGACTTTGAATTTCTTAAAATTAAAAACGAAAAACATTTTAATGATTCCGTATATGAAATTAAAAAAATTATAAAAGGATTTACTAAAATTAACCCTATATATATGGAGTATTTGGCTGAATTAGAATTTTATCTTAAACAAATAGAAACAATTAATGCTATTAGTTTATTAGATTTCTTATTAAAGGTGGAAGGGGATATAAGCAATGATAAAAAACTTGCACTAAGATATAAAACTGCAATAGACCATTGTTTATATAAAGAAGGTATAAACAATGATTTAACCCCTAAGATTAGATTTCTTATATATATGAATTCTGATTACATAACTGATAGAATTGAATTTAAAAAGCTTTCATACATAGATAACATAAAAAAAGTCAAAAAGAAAAAAACAAAGCTTACAGGAGTTGAATGGAATGATAATGACTATTCTTTCTATCAAGTCTATGTTACTAATCTTGAAGAAACATTATATTTGGAATTTAGGTATCTATTAATTAATGAGGTCACATTAAAGAAATGCCAAAACTGCGAAAAGTATTTTGTTAGTACTGCCAGAAGCAAAAACTTATTATATTGTAATAGAAAGATTTCTGGCTCGAATAAGACTTGTGAAGACGTAGGCAGCATGAATGTATATCAAAAAAAAGCACAAGACGATCCTATTTTAGCT
>JBPOHM010000380.1:0-5477 GCA_052035585.1 Bacillota bacterium | reverse complement strand
AGACTAGGAACAAGTAGAATTGTCAAAATTGTTAAAGCAAAAGATCAAAATAGCTCAACAATTGTAGAATCAACATATTAGTGTTATGATTAATATAATTAAAATACGCACTTGTACAATTAAATTAATTGACAAATGGTAGATTTTGTATTAATATATATTTTACAATGAACAGTATAAAATACTGTCTAAACAATAAAATTGGAGGGACTAAGAAATGTTTAAAAAAGTATTGTCAATTGCTTTAGTGTTTACTATGCTATTAGCAACTGGTATGTTATTTACTTCATGTGCTGGTAACAAAGCAGAAATAGCACTTATCACAGATAAAGGAAATATTGATGATAAGTCATTTAACCAAGGTGCATGGGAAGGTGTTGTAGAGTTTGCAAAAGCAAATAATATTTCACACAAGTACTATAAACCAGAAGAAGGATCAGATGCAGGATATTTAGCATCAATAGAACTAGCTATTACTAAGGGTGGAGCTAAGGTTGTTGTAACTCCTGGTTACTTATTCGAAGTTGCTGTTTATGAAGCACAAACAAAATATCCAGATGTTAAATTCGTTCTTCTTGATGGAGCACCTCATACACCAGATTACGCAACATATGACACAAAATCAAACGTTGCAAGTGTTATGTATGCTGAAGAGCAATCAGGTTATTTAGCAGGATATGCAGCTGTAAAAGATGGCTTCACTAAGCTTGGATTCATGGGTGGTATGGCTGTTCCAGCAGTTCAAGCTTTTGGATACGGTTATTTACAAGGAGCTAATGCTGCTGCTAATGAGTTAGGTGTAAATGTTGAAGTTAAATATCACTACACTGGAAACTTTGAAGAAAATGACACAAACAAAGCAACTGCTAAAACAATGTTTGAAGGTGGCACAGAAGTTATATTTGCTTGCGGAGGTTCTGTAGGTAAATCAGTTATGTCTGCTGCAAGTGAAGCTAAAAAATATGTTATAGGTGTTGACGTTGACCAAAGATATGATAGCGAAACAGTTATAACTTCAGCAGTTAAAGGCTTAGGCGCTTCAGTTATTCAAGTTTTAGAATCAATCTATAAGACAAATGATTTTGAAGCAAAATTCGGTGGAAAAACAACATATTTCAATGCAGCTAACAATGGAGTTGGACTTCCTACAACAGTTATAGGTCAAGCTAATGGTAATGCATTTGATCGTTTCAAATCATTCTCTAAAGCTGACTATGATGTACAATTCAATAAGTTAGTTAAAGGTGAAATATCATTACTTAGAACAATAAATGTTGCTGCTGAAACTGGATATGCAACAGCTGATGAATTAGTTAAAGGTCTTGGATTGAACAAGGTAACTGTAATAACTGTTCAATAATAAGGTATAATTAATTTTATAATTATTAATATTTAAAAACGTAAAGGGAACAGGCGTTTGCCTTTCCCTTTTTTTATAATTTAAGTAAAAACTATGGAGGTCAAAATGGTGCAAGATTATATTATTGAAATGCTCCATATAACAAAAGAATTTCCAGGAATTGTTGCAAATGACGATATTACTTTACAGCTAAAAAAGGGTGAGATACATGCTCTATTAGGAGAAAATGGTGCCGGTAAATCAACTCTAATGAGTGTTCTTTTTGGCTTGTATCAACCAGAAAAAGGTGAAATTCGTAAAAATGGAGAAGTAGTAAAGATCAATAATCCGAATGATGCAAATAATTTAGGTATAGGCATGGTACACCAGCACTTCAAGTTAGTGGAAATTTTCAGTGTTTTAGAGAACATTATATTGGGAGTAGAGCCAAATAAACGTGGTTTTATATTAAAAAAGCAAGCTAGAGAAAAAATTATTAAGCTTAGCGAACAGTATGGATTAAAGGTAAATCCAGATGCAATTATAGAAGATATAACAGTAGGAATGCAGCAACGTGTTGAAATACTAAAAATGCTGTATAGAGATAATGAAATTTTAATATTTGATGAGCCAACTGCTTCACTAACACCACAAGAGATAGATGATCTTATGAAAATCATGAAAAAGCTTGCGAGTGAAGGTAAATCAATATTATTTATAACTCATAAGCTAAATGAAATAATGGCTGTTTCAGACAGATGTACGGTGCTTAGAAAAGGTAAATATATAGGTACAGTAAATACAAATGAGACCTCAATTGAAGAACTATCAGAAATGATGGTAGGTAGAAAAGTTAATTTTTCAGTAGATAAGGAAAAAAGTAATCCAAAAGAGATTGTTTTAAATATAAATAATTTAAGTGTTCCAAGTAAAATCCATAAGAACAATGCTGTTAGAAATGTATCCTTCAATGTAAGAGCTGGAGAAATTGTTTGTATAGCAGGTATCGATGGAAATGGACAAAGCGAGCTAGTATATGCTATTACAGGATTAGAAAAAAATAATGGTGGAACTATTGAGCTTTGCGGAAAGGATATTACTAATGCAAGTATTAGAACTCGTAGTAAGCTTGGTATGAGTCATATACCTGAGGATAGACATAAATTTGGATTAGTTTTAGACTATACACTTGCTGAAAATATGGTTTTACAAAGATACTGGCAGCCAATGTTCCAAAAAAGTGGATTTTTAAAGAAGGATGTTATTACAGAATATTCAGATAAATTAATTGAACAATATGACGTAAGAAGTGGACAAGGCTCTAAAACCATTGCAAGAAGCATGTCTGGTGGAAATCAACAGAAGGCTATTGTTGCTCGTGAAATAGATAGAGATCCAGAGCTATTAGTTGTTGTACAACCGACTCGTGGACTTGACGTTGGAGCTATTGAATACATCCATAAGCAAATAGTTGCAGAAAGAGATGCGGGAGCAGCTGTTTTACTTGTTTCTCTAGAGCTTGATGAGGTAATGAACTTATCGGATAGAATTCTTGTTATGTATGAGGGTGAAATTGTTGGTGAGTTTGAAGCAGATCAAGTTGATGAAAGAGAATTAGGTCTATATATGGCTGGTGCAAAGAGAAATACTACAAAAGGAGGAGAGCAATAGATGAAACTAATTAATTTCAGAAAAACTAAAGGCTACAATTCCTTTATTGCTTCACTATTAGCTATAGCACTTGGACTTATATTTGGTCTTATTGTTATGATTATAGCTAATCCAATGGAAGCTTTTCCAGGCTTTGCTACTGTTTTGTTTTCTGGCTTTGGCGAATTAGCAACTGTGTTTTATTTTGCTACTCCAATACTAATGACAGGACTTGCAGTAGGCTTTGCATTTAAGATGGGTATGTTTAACATTGGTGCATCAGGTCAATATACAATGGGAATGTTCTTTGCCATGTATGTTGGATTTATGTTTAAATTAAGTAGTCCAATTCACTGGATATTGTGTATATTAGCTGGTATGCTAGGTGGTATGATTTGGGGTGCTATACCTGGTATTTTCAAAGCCTTTTTCAATGTTAATGAGGTTATAACTTCAATAATGTTTAACTATATAGGTATGTATTTAGTAGATATGGCTATCCAAGGTAATGCAAAAATGTATATTCCTGATATGGCAAGAACAGCTTATTTACCTAAATCTGCTCAAATTATGTCTTTAGGTATTAATGGTTCAAATTTAAACCTATCGTTTATATTTGCTATTGTTTTAGCAATAGTATTATATATAATTTTGGAAAAAACAACATTTGGTTATGAATTAAAGGCTACAGGCTATAATAAGCATGCTAGTAATTATGCAGGAATGAATGGTAAGAGAAATATAATTTTATCTATGATTATTGCAGGAGGATTAGCAGGCTTAGGAGGAGCTTTTGCAATACTTGCTCCATCAAAAATAGCTGGTAGTAGTATGACATATGAGCCAATAAATATTATTGCTGCTAATGGATTTAACGGAATTGCAGTAGCTCTATTAGGTGCTTCAAATCCTATAGGAATAATTTTCTCTGCAAGCTTTATCTCATTACTTCAAAGAGGTGGTACAGCAGCAAGCTTATTTGGATATAAGCCTGAGATAATAGATATAGTTATTTCAGTTATAATTTATTTCTCAGCATTTGCAACTCTTATGAGAGAAACATTTGTAAAAATTATTTCTGGAAAAAATAAAAAAGTAAAAGCTACTTCAGTAAGGGAGGGTAAATAGTATGGATATTATATATTTTCTAGTGCAAGGTACATTACCTGTAACAGTTCCTCTATTATTAGTTGCCCTTGGAGGTATGTTTAGCGAAAGAAGTGGTGTAATAAATATAGCTCTTGAAGGAATTATGCTATTTGGAGCATTTTTTGGTGCTTTAACAGTATTGTTAATTCAAAATTTAGGCATACATCCTCAAATTATTTTATTAATTGCAATGCTTGTAGCAGCAGTAGCAGGTCTTATTTATTCACTTTTACTATCATATGCAGCTGTTAATATGAAGGCTGATCAAACAATAACAGGAACAGCTCTTAATATGCTTGTTCCAGCAGGAGTTTTACTGTTTTCTAAGATGAAATTTAATTCAGATGGTATTACAACAGCAGTAAGATTTTTTATTGATGAGGTTCCAAAATTAGGACAGATACCTGTTATTGGAGATTTATTCTTTAAAAAGACTTATATTACAGTATATATTGCAATATTAATATTAATTATTGTAACTATAGTTCTTTATAAAACAAAATTTGGTCTACGTTTAAGAGCATGTGGTGAGCATCCTCAAGCTGCTGATAGCGTTGGTATCAATGTTTATAAAATGAGATATGCTGGTGTTAGTATATCGGGAGTATTAGGTGGAATAGGTGGTTTCTTCTATGCTGTAGGTATTATGAGTGGTAATGCAAATGGACATACTGGAGTTGCTGGTTTTGGTTTCTTAGCATTAGCAGTTATGATATTTGGTCAATGGAATCCAATAAGAATATTCTTGGCAGCATTATTCTTTGCATTTTTAAGAACATTAGCATATTCAGTACCATTGATACCTTTCTTAAATAATTTATCAATAAATAGTACTTATTATAAGATGCTACCTTATGTTGCTACTATGGTTGTACTTGCATTTACATCTAAGAAATCTCGTGCACCTAAAGCAGAGGGTATACCATATGATAAGAGTGTAAGATAGTAGAAAAATAACATAATAAAAATTATGTAACCTATAATAATATATAATAAAAAAATCTTGGCTCTTTGTCAATAGTTGGGGTTATCAAATCCTAATAATTAATAAAGATACGAATTGTATTACCTATGGATATTAAGCTAGTACTAGCTTAATATCCATAATTTTTTAGTTCATTACGTGAAGAATTCTGTTTCTAAACCTATTGAAATTTTTAACTCCATAAGCATTTCTTTTTAACACCTTAATTTTGTTGTTTACTCCTTCAATATATCCATTTGTGTATGGACATGTAAATGAGTTTAATATGTATTTTTCCCAATTACTAATAGCTTTTACACAGTTATCAAATTCAGGTACGTTACACGTGTGAACAAATAAATACCAAGCCTTTAA
>JBPOHM010000385.1:0-1630 GCA_052035585.1 Bacillota bacterium | reverse complement strand
CTGTATCATTTGAGGTATTTGTCCAAATGACAAGATAAATCCACCAAGTATTTGTAAAAAATTAAAAATCATTAAAATTTCCTCCTAAGTTGTAATTAATAGAATCACATAAATTAAATCTATTAATTTTTAATAATGTCAAAGGTATTAATCTCCTTTACTTTTAATAAACCTTTTAAATAAATCAGCTGTTAAATATTTATTTACAATAGTTGCAACAACAACACCTATAAATGTTTCTATCAATCTTGTAAAAGGATAAATCATGTTATCACCAGCAGTTCTATGACTTGTTAATATACTTATAAGAATAACACAAGCAATTGAAGCCGAAGATGTAACCTTTAGCAATACACAAGTATGAATTAATAGTATTGATCCAATTGGAATTAAAATAATATAAATTTTAGGATTCGCGAATAACTCCCCAAAGAAAAATACTGCAAGTCCAATAACAGCAGCTATACATGTTCCAATTAATCTACTTTTTCCAGCCTTAACGGTTGCATCAACAGTTGGTTGCATACATACAACAGAAGCTATACAAGCATAAAAAGGATTACCAAGACCAATAAGCTCAAATATTAATAGATCTATAAATATTGATACTGCTGTCTTTATATTCCTCATACCTGGATATTTTTTAGGTTTATTTTCTTTTTCCATATAAGCTTACCCTTTCAATTTACAAATATCTATAAATAAAAAGCTTTATATCATACTAGTAATTTCAATACATTTATAATGCATAATATATAGGTAACCTATACATTATATCATATAAACTATTTTCTTTCAACATTACCATATTGCTTTCTCATATCAAAAAATAGATTTATCAGACTTGGATAATATGGTATAAACTTTCCTTCCTCTATTAAAAATAAAATTTCTTCTCTTGTAGCCCATTTAACTGTTTGAACTTCTTCATATTGTAATGTTAATTGATTTATATCTACATCCTTCTCGATCAAATAAACATCATCAAATCCTCTAATAAAATTAATAGTTAAATGTGGTCTAATATTAGTTAAATCCAATTTTAGTCCTAATTCTTCAAATAGCTCTCTTTCAGCTGCCATTTGACTTGTGTCTCCTTGCACAGCACTTCCACCTACTGTTACATCCCACATATTAGACCATCCCTTTTTAAATGGTTGCCTTTGTTGGATTAACATTTCACCCTTTGAATTAAAAATACAAACATGAACAACTAAGTGATAGTCCCCTTCCTTCATTTCATCACCTCGAACCATTGTCTTGTTTGTCATATTTCTATTAATATCATAAATATCCCATAATTCCATACTTGCACCTCTTGTAATTTTATTTTGTTAAGTTTTATACCTATTTATCATTAACTTATATTATATTTTTATTACCAGATAAAAGGAATGAGTCTGTACTTAACTTTATTTGTATAATATTTATATCCATCCAGTTCATTTATAAGCATCTTATCCTCTAAATAAGTTCTAATAATAATTATTATCATTATTATAACAGAACTTAAAATAACAAGCAATGTTTCAAATATAAAAGATATTGATACACACCAAATCAAAATTGAAGTATAAGTAGGATGGCGAACAGAACATATATAATTGTATGATAAATTATCTAATCAAAT
>JBPOHM010000348.1:0-2189 GCA_052035585.1 Bacillota bacterium | reverse complement strand
GAGGAATACAAGGCTCATATTTTAGAGAACTACAATGACCATATATTACAAGTGATTGATATGTTTCCGGACTTCCGAATGAGGCTAAAATTAGATAAGAAAACCGGCAAAGTGATGTATGGAGCTGACATTCAATCGGTATTTGATATTTGTTGGTACACTTTTTCCAGAATGGTAGCAGACGTTGCTCCACCTGTAGATGAAGATCTAAAATATTTTGAATCACAAGGCTCGATACTCTCTTGCCTTGCTTGTGGTAAATATTTTGTGAGACATTCGAGCCGTCAACTATATTGCGATAGTTGGTATTGCCAAGCAGAGCGTAATCGTAGGAATAGGCGAGCCAGCTATGCTCGAAAAAAATCGACAGTATAAAAACTATTAAATGATAAGTATACATTTGGTTGTAGGGCTAAAACACTCTCGAATAAGATGTTCGGTGTACAAAAAATGTAGGGAACGATTATATTATAAAACAACTTGACACGTCTTAATTCCTTAGTGTAAAATTACTTTAGGAAAAAAATAAGAAAAGAATAGTCCTTTATGTTAAGATTAAGTATCACACAAAATTTAACAGAAGAAAGAAGGACTATTCTATGAATACAATTATACACGAAATTACAAGAAAAATCACTGAAGAAACAAAAAAGAATTTAGAGAATGTGTTGTACGGAACTGACAAGGTATCTGAATACATTGAAAACACTCAATGTATGCTAAATGAAATTGGAGTAAAGTTAGTAAAAAATCTTTTTGATATATGCGAAGAAAGTATACTTCTATCAAAAGAGCGAAAGAAAGAATGGCATATTGAAAGAAGAAATATGGAAAAGACATATATCACAATATTTGGTGATGTAAGGTATGAAAGGACATATTACAAGAACAAAAAAACAGGAGAATATAAATATCTTTCTGATGATTTTTTAGGAATAGAAGTACATGAAAGAATGGATATGATGCTTCAATCTCAACTTGTTGAAAATGCAATAGATGTATCGTATAGCAAAAGCGGGAAAAACACTGTACCAAACCAGGAATTTAGCGATCAAACTGTAATGAATACCATAAGAAAGCTGGATGAAATAGAAAATAGTATTGTAGAAAAGACAGCTCCTAAAAAGAAAGCCAAGAATAAATCTGAAGTAAAAATCTTGTATGTAGAAGCAGATGAAGATCATGTGGCAATGCAGGATGGAACCAATAAGCAAGTGAAACTGGTTTATGTACATGAAGGATTAAAGAGTGAAGGAAGAAACAGAAATGCCCTAATAAATCCTGTATACTTTACAGGATTATACAACAATAAAAGTGAACAGCTTTGGTTAGAAGTAGCTGACTACATATACAAATATTATGATACGGAAAAAATCGAAAAGGTGTATTTATCAGGAGATGGAGCTGGTTGGATAAAAGAAGGCTTAAATTGGATAGATAAGAGCATATACGTGTTAGATAGATTTCATTTGTCAAAATATATAAGGCAAGCCACAGCTCATATGCCCTATACGACATCGGTAATGTGGAATTACATAAATCAAGGTGAGAAAGAATGGACTAATGATTTATTTGAAGTGATATTAGATTGTACGAAAATAAAGACAAAGAGAGAAGTAGTAATAGAAGCCCGCAGATATATTATGAATAACTGGGAAGGAATAAGAAATCAATATAATCCAGATTATATTGGTTGCAGCGCAGAAGGTCATGTAAGCCATATTCTATCGGATAGGCTTAGTTCAAGACCTATGGGGTGGAGCAGAACCGGAGCTGACCAAATGGCTCGATTAAGGGTTCATAGAAAGAATGGCGGCAAGGTTTATGATTTAATGAAACTTAAGAAACAAGCAGAAGCTAAAGAAAGTAGAATTAAAAAGCTTGATAAAAGAGTAGTGAAAAAGAAATTAAATGTTTCAACAAATGAAACACTTGATAATTTAGAAATTCTTAATATAGGTAAGAGGTCAATAATTAGTGAGTTTCTCAAGTCTATTCGTGGTGCTTAATTTTAAATTAGGGATTAATGATTCTATTTTTCCGAAAGTAACTTGACACTATCGAGGCAAATTATAACATTGACACATGATTTTAATTATGTTATCATTTTTGTGCTGTGCTACATGGGGAGGTAGCGGTGCCCTGTACTTGCAATCCGCTGCAGCAAGGTGGAATTCCCTCTCCGAGGC
>JBPOHM010000259.1:0-2797 GCA_052035585.1 Bacillota bacterium | reverse complement strand
CGGTATATCAGCAATAATTAAAGAAAAAGATGATAAAACTATTTTAGAGCTAAAGGGCGATAAGACAGGAGAAAAAGAAACCTTTACTGTATCAGGCTCTGAAAAACTTATGCTTAATACTAATCTTTCTAATATAACACAATTAGCAGAGGATGCAGTATATGATGTAACAAAAGATGGTGATATTTTAGCAATAAATAAAAAATCATCAAGTAATGATATTGATATAGATGGATATAAGGTGTCTGCTACTATCAAGGATGTTGGTAAGGCAAGCATTAGTCTTGGTCCAGACAAGAAAAAAATTGCAGATTCATTAAATAACTTTGTATCTGCATATAACAATACTATAAATTTTCTTGAAAAAAATGTGGACAAGGGTTCAGCAATTCCAAGACAATTAGAAAACTTAAAGATACCAGACATAGACAAAAAAAGTCTTGCTTCAATTGGTATAAATGTTGAAAGAGATGGTAAGCTATCTATTGATGAAAAAACATTGGATATGGCTTTAAATGAAAATATGTCACAGGTTGAAGCTACTCTTTCAAGTAGATATAGTGTATTTAATAGATTTGATAATAAAATAAATGGTGCTCTGAAGGAATCATCTATAAATTTAATTGATTCTTCAATTTATGAGCAAGATAACTCAACAACTAATACATTATTTGAAAGACTTAATATGTTTAGTATGTACAATAACAGAAGCGCATTTGGTATGATAAATCAAAGTGCAATAGGATTAATGTTAAATATGTTTGCGTAATTTTCGATTTTGTCTCCTAAAAAAGATAAAACAAGTTTTTCTTGGGTGGCTTAGAAGTATAATTAAAATTACTTCTAAGCCACCCATTTGTTATTTTGCTTTGATCTTACAAATCAAATGAGTCATCGTACCCATCGGACAATATACACACCATGTTCTTGGTTTAAAAAATATCATTGTTATTAATCCAAGAATTGTTGATGTCAACATTATACTGTAAAATCCAAAAGCAAACTGTGCTATCCAAGGTCTAGCTACCCCACTATATGCAAATTGCCATGGTAGTTTAAAGGTCCAAAGTATTGTTACAACCTCACCTAATGATTTTGTGCCTTCAAATACCAAATATGTAGTAAGTAGCATATTTGCAAACATAGTTAAAAAGAAAATTAAAAATCCATACCTAAACCAATTACTTCTTATAAATGATGGACATGAATTGTTCATTGATAGCTTAAATTTATTTCCAAGCAAATCAAACAGCTGACCTCTTCCACAATATTTATTACAGTATGCTTTATTTCCCTTAGTAATAGAAATTATAAGAGGAATAAAGAAGCATAATAAGCCTAACCAAGCAAATAAGATATTAAAAAATCCTAATATAAGATAGAGTAAAGAACTTATCCATAAATAGTCATACCATTTTTTATTTTTCAAGATAATTCCTCCATTCTTATAATTGATGCTGGACATACATTTTCACACAGCCCACATCCTACACATTTTTGATCATCCACAATTGCATAAACTCCTTTTATAATAGAAATAGCCCCTTTAGTACATCGCTTTAAGCAAGATCCACAGGCAACACACTTACTTTGCAAAATAATAGCTTTCTTTCTTTTTGTACTCACAAATCCTCCTTATATATCAACAAAATTAAAAAAGCTCAAATTAAAAACTCAAGCTTTTCTATATTATGCTATATATGCTTATAAATTTCTGTAATTAAATCACATAAAAAGCTGTAACAAAAATTTGTTACAGCTTTGTTTTAAATTTACTAATTTCTAAGCAGGAATGAGAATTTCTATCCTAGTACCCTTTCCCAGATCACTTTCAATATTAATTGTTCCTTTAAAGCTAATAACAATATGTTTTACTATAGCTAGACCTAGTCCCGTACCTCCCATTTGTCTGCTCCTAGATTTATCTACTCTATAGAATCTCTCAAATATTCTTGGTAAGTCTTGCTCTGATATCCCTATACCAGTATCCTCTACTATAATTTTTATAAACTTATCTATTTTAGTAATTTTAACATCTACCCTACCACCTTCAATGTTATACTTTATCGCATTATCTATCAAATTAATTAAAAGCTGTTTAAACCTATTTCTATCTAGAAATGCCTCTATTTCATTACAATTATAGTTTATATTAACATTATTGTTACTTGAAATATTTTGCATTATGTCCATTACCTCATCTACAATATCAACAAGATTTAACTTAGATAAATTAGCTTCTGTACTTTCTATTTCAGATAACATTAAAATATCATCAATTAATGTCTTTAGTCTATCTGCTTCAACATCTATTATACTCATAAATCTGTTTATTTTATTCATATCAGTTATTTTATTGTTTTTAATTGTTTCAACATATCCCTTTATAGAGGTCAATGGAGTTTTTAATTCATGAGTCACATTAGCCACAAAGCTTTTTCTCATTTCTTCAAGCTTGATAGATTCACTAATATCTTCAACGAGTAATACTGCTCCATATTTTGATTCGCTATTTTTCTTTTCGTCATATGGTAATACATTTATAAAAAACTTAAGTGTCTTATTGTTATAATTTACAATTAAAAATTCGTTTTTAATATTTTCAAAATAATCCTTTATAAATTTATTTATCTCATAATTTCTTATAATATTAATTATTGCTTTATTGTTAATTTCTTCATTATGAATATCTAATATATTTCTACAACGTTTATTAATAAATATAATTTCTTTGTTATGATTTAATGCTATAACTCCACTTCCTATATTAGATAATACAGAATTTAAAAATAAATTT
>JBPOHM010000376.1:0-4280 GCA_052035585.1 Bacillota bacterium | reverse complement strand
CATAAATATCTAAAAGAAAAACACCAAGCTCCTTTAAAATATTTATTGATACTATGTTATTATTAACTTTATTTATACTTTTTCCAGTATCTAATAATTCTCTTGAAATTATTAGAAAATCATCTTCTTCAATAAATATGTTATTATCATTTAAAAATTTATTTGCTTTTATATTTTTAGAAATATCAAATGCCGCACTTAAAAATGCACTTTTACAATCCTTTCTTATAAGCTCTTTACTCGCTCTTGAACCAATAATTAAAAACATAGCCTCAATTAAAATAGATTTTCCAGCTCCTGTTTCCCCTGTTATTATATTGAAGCCTTTTGTAAAATCTATTGATACATCTTTAAAAACAGCTAAATTTTTTATACTTAAATTTAATAACATAGTATATTCTCCCAAATATCTTATCTTATAAGTTTTCTAAATTCTTCTACTATTTCACTTACAGCCTCTAATTTTTTAACAGCAACAAATACACTGTCATTACCTGCTAAAGTTCCAGCTACATTTTCTAATCCCATATAATCAATAGCTGAAGCACATATTTGAGCAGCTCCTGGTATTGTTTTAACAATTATTATATTCATAGCTTCATCAATTGAAACAACTGAATTTTCAAACATTTTATTTAATCTTTCAGCTATACCTTCTTGACTTTGAGCTATAGTTGCATATTTTTGCTTACCACTTTTTGATACTGTTTTTATAAGTCTAAGCTCTTTTATGTCTCTAGAAATTGTTGCTTGTGTAACATCAATATTCATAGCCTTTAAGCCTTCTGCTAATTCCTCTTGTGTTTCAATTTCATTTTGTGATATCATTTCTAAAATTTTTAATTGTCTTGTGTACTTTTTCATTTTTTAAATTTCCTTTCTCCTATAACTTATTTAAGTGTGCATAATATATTTTTTAATTTACGTAGATTCTTAATTGCTTTTATTTGAAGCCTTTAGACTATTAAATGCCTCGTTTGTTATTTTTTTGATTATCTCACGTAAATTATTTTCAAAATTTAGGTTAATCCTGTTATATCTTGCATGTGCAAGATACTCGATATTCCCATCCCCGCCAGTAATCGGTGAAAATACAATTCCATTAATAAATAATTTATTATCATAAAAATATTTATGTACTTTTTCAAGTATACTTACATGCATTTTTTTATCTTTAATAATTCCGTTTTTCCCAACATTACCTTTACCAGCTTCAAATTGTGGTTTTATTAAGACTACAACTTCTGTGTTTTCATTGCAAATTTCGACAATCTTGGGTATAATGAGCTCTAAAGATATAAAAGAAACATCAACACAGATAAAATCTATTTTTTCTTTAAATACCCCCACATCAATGTATCTAAAGTTTGTCCTCTCCATTGATATTACTCTTTTATCATTTAATAGAGATTCCACTAGCTGATCCTGTCCTGAGTCGATTGCATATACCAAAGCACAATCATTTTTAAGCATAAAATCGGTGAAGCCTCCTGTAGAAGCACCAACATCAACACAAACCTTGTCCTTTAAATCAATATTAAACTCTTCTACTGCCTTTTTAAGCTTAAATGCTGCACGACTAACAAAATCAACCTCAGGTAAATCAACCTTTATCTCACTATTCTCATCAACTAATGTACTAGGCTTGTTTACTAATTTACCATTCACATAAACTGTGTTCGAAATTATCATTTGCTTTGCTTTTTCTCTACTCTTAGCTAGTCCTAAGTTAGACATCAAAACATCTAATCTATCCATCTGTTTTTTTATTCCTTGCTATCAATAATTTTTATTCTATTCTGAGTTTCTTCAAGCTTCTTGATACAATAATTATAAGCAAGTACACCTTTTTCATAATTCCCAATTAAATCATCCAAATTTATATGCTTTCCATTATCAAACTCACTAACAGTCTGCTTTAAAACTTCCATAGCTTCTTCAAAGCTTTTAAATTCCATATAAAACTCCTTCATATCATTTCCTATATGATATTTGTGATTTCAGCCTCTATGCTAAACTTATCAAGCATTATTTTTACTTTTTCACCTTTTTTAACATCATCAATATTCTTAATAAGCTTATTATTCTCATCAAATATCAAAGAATATCCATTTTTAAGCTGCTTTCTATAATCATGACTTAATAATCTCTCATGCAACAAATTTAATACATTTTGCCTTTTATTCAACTCATTATCAAGATGATTTGATAGCCTAGTAAATTTCATATCACTTTGATTTTTTAACATCATGATTACATTTTGTGGACTATATGTCTTTAACATGTATTGATAAGTATTTAGGCTTGCCTCAATATATTTAAGCTCATTTTTAGTTTTAATTACTAATTCCTTATAATATGCTTCTAACTGCATGTTTATATTCTTATATCCTCGTATTATGTACTCAGCAGCTGCTGTAGGAGTATGACAATGGACATCAGCAGTATAATCTGATAGAGTTATATCAGTATCATGACCAATACCTGTCACAATTGGGAGCTTAGACATAAAAATACTCTCAGCTACCTCTAGCTCATTAAAGACATTTAAGTCCTCTGAGCTTCCACCACCCCTTGCTATAAGGATAATATCTACAATTTCTTTTGTATTAAAGTAATTAATTCCTTCAATAATACTTCTTTTAGCATTTTCACCTTGAACAAGACAGTCATATATGGATATATCAAGACCAGCATTCACCATATTAAAGCTTCTAATAATATCCTGAACTGCTGCTCCATTCTTAGAAGTTACTACTCCTATCTTAGAAGGAAGTAAAGGAATCTCCTTATTTTTATCAAATAAGCCTTTCTCCTTAAGCTTTGCCTTTAATAGCTCTAGCTCCTTAAAGATATTGCCAAGTCCTATTTTTTCAATATTATTTACTACAATTTGATAGGTACCTCTGGCTTCATAAACCTCTAGCCTTCCATTAACAACAACCTTGTCCCCATCAGCTACATTTTCATCCACATAATAGCATACACAGCTTATAGCAGAGCTTTCATCCTTTAATGTAAAAAAAGTATAGCCTGTCTTACTAATCCTAATGTTTGAGATTTCTCCTTCAACATAAAGATTATAGAAAATACTATTACTCTTTAAAAGGTTTTTTACATATTGATTTAACATGGAAACTTTTATTGGCTTTAGTTTCATTTTATATAAAATCCTTTATTTTAATTTATAAGCTTCTACATACAGAACCTAGTATTCCATTAATGAACTTATATGATTCGTCAGCAGAATATCTTTTACTTATTTTTACTGCTTCATTTATAGATGTTGCATTTGGAATAAGCTCATTATAAAGAATTTCTGCCAATGCAACTCGAAGTATCGACAAGTCAATTTTGGCAATTCTATTCAATCTCCATGTTTTAGAATTATCCTCAATTTTCTTGTCAATAGTTTCTAAGTTGTTTATAATATCAAGTATAGTTTTATTAAGATAATCCATGTCAATATCTTCAATTTTAAACTTTAAATCATCTGAATTTTCATTTGCAAAATGATCTAAGTAATCTTGAACGACTTTTATATCATAGACATTAGCTATATCCATAGAATATAGTATTTTAATTGCTTCTTCTCTAGTAAATTTCCTATTCATCGATTAATTCTCTTCATCTTTTTTTTCTAATTTTTCAGTTACAATATTTTGAACATGAACGTTAACAACAGAAACAGTTAGATCTGTCATAGTTTCCACTTCTTTTTTAACAGTTCTTTGAATTTCAGCTGCAACCTCATTAATTTTACAACCATATACTACATTAATAAATATATCTAGTGTTACTAAATTTTCTTCTATAATTACCTTTACACCCTTTGAATAATTATTTTTTGAAGAAAATAAATTTGAAAAGCCTTCAACTAAGCCAGTATGCATACTGTGAACACCTTTAACACCAGTTGTTGCTATACCAGCAATTATAGTTACAACTTCATCTGAAATTTTTACTTGACCATTTTCAAATACTTGATTTTTTTCTGTCATATTTTAAACCATCCTTTCTTTTATAGAAAAGCTATTCCGCTTCTACATTTATTTCACATAATAAAATTTACAATGAAATAAAAACATACAAACTAATAACAAATAGTAAAACTAATTGTTATTAGTTTACTTGTGTCTTGACTTACAAGACAGATATTATAATTATAACAGAGAACTAAAAATTTTACAATTCTTTATTATTAAATTTTACAATTTTTATTTGCTGAGCATCGAATTTTGTTTCAGAAATTACAACATCAAGTATTTTAAGTGCATCTG
>JBPOHM010000007.1:0-2449 GCA_052035585.1 Bacillota bacterium | reverse complement strand
CGAGGAGCAATTTTTAAAATATATTGCAGAATACAATAATTCTGAATTTATAAAAGCCTCAGATATAATAGGAAATATGGATGAATCATTAATAAAAATGATTAATCCAGAAAAAGCAAAAGATTTTATGTTTTTGCCATATAAAATAGAAAATGATGTATTAAAAATTATAGTTAATAGTGATGTATCAAGAAGTGCAGAAACATATGCAGCATCAGTAATTTCATGTAATTATGTTGTTCCAGTTTATATGTTAACAGATGAATTGGAAGCTTTAATTGATAGATATTGTACAGTAGCAAATGTGGACTGTGCAGTAGCAGATTTATCTTCTCTTTCTGATTTTAGAGAATTATCAAATTTCAGCACTGTTTGTCTTGATGCAAGTGATTCAGTTATAACTAAATTTATAAATGATATGATAAAAGCAGCAATAGAAACTAATGTTTCAGATATACATATATCTCCAGAAGATGACGGTTGGGTTTCTATTAGATTTAGAAGAGATGGTATTTTAACAGAATATAGTTCTTTTAGAAATCAAGAATTACTAAAAAGAGTTGTAAACCAAATAAAAAACAATGCTGAGATGAAAATAGAACAATCAAGAATAACACAATCAGGTCATTACACTGGAAATTATAAAAATAATACTGTTGATTTTCGTGTATCTACATTACCTACAATATATGGAATTGAAAAAATTACAATGCGTATTCTTAATCAATCATCTTTAAATCTAAATATTGAAAATATGAAATTTAGAGATGAAAATAAAGAACAATTTTTAAAAATAATTAAAAAACCTCAAGGAATAATTCTTATGACAGGACCAACTGGTTCAGGTAAGACAACAACTTTATATACAGCGTTATCAACTATAGCAAGTCCCGAAATTTGTATCGTTACGCTTGAGGACCCAGCAGAATATAGAATTGGTAAATATATTGTTCAATCACAAATTAATCATAATATTAATATGGACTTTCCTACAATGTTTAGAGAAGTTCTTAGACAGGACCCTGATGTTATTCTTGTCGGTGAAATTCGTGATAATGAGACTGCATCAACAGCTGTTCAGGCAGCTAATACTGGTCACTTAGTATTTAGTACACTACATACAAATGATTCAATTTCGGCTTTAACAAGACTTATAGAGTTAGGGGTAGAAAAATATAATATTTCAGAATCTTTAATTGCTGTTATGGCACAAAGACTTGTAAGAAAAGTTTGTCCGAATTGCAGGGTTGAACATGAATATATTTTAACTGATGAAGATAGAGAATTTTTTCATACAAATGAAGAAAAAATTAAAGGTTATAAAGCTCATGATATAGGATGTCCAATTTGCAAATATACAGGGTATAAAGGACAATTACCTATACATGAATTATTAATTATTGATGAAGGAATAAAAAGAATTTTATCCAACGATGGTAGCGTTATAGATGTTAGAGATTATACTAAGGAACAAAATATGAAATTATTGGCAGATGACGCCTTCTATAAAATAAAAGAAGGAATGACAACAATGAGTGAAGTGAAGAGAATAATAGGATAGATAGGAGGATAAGGTAATTATATAATTAATTATATAACACCTTTAATGTAAAATATGGTATATTACAGTGCTTATATTCAATTAACAAGGCATAAAGTATTAGGACTTATTGTTAATAATAAAGAAAAAAATACCACTACAATTGTAAGTTCTTTTGAATTTGATATATATAATTTTTTAAATAGCAATGGAACAATTGAATTTCCTCTTGGGTTAGCAGATGAAATACTAAAGAGGATTAATACTGATACATTTTCTGTAAAAGAAATTTCTTTAATTATTTCTCCAAAAGATTGTCAAATCAGTAGTATGCAATTGGATGCAATATCAAATAAAAAGGAATTAACTGAAATAGCAAATGACAAATTAGAAGCTGCTTTTAGTTCTAAATCACCACAAGTATATAATATTGGATGGGTTCATACGGGTAACATTCTTGATGATGGTGCCCCAGTATCAGTATTTTTACAATATTGTTACTCTTTAAGAGAAATAAATAAAATTAAAAAGGCTTTACAAAAAAATAAAATACATGTAAAAAAAGTTATATTACCTGAGTTTGCAACGATATCATTATTTGAGCAGTATTTTTCTGAATATAATGACCCGAATATGCTTATTATTGAAACTGGATTTTCGTCTCAAGTAAATACACCGACAAATATCTTTTCTTTTAAAAGAAATATATTAGAATCAATGAATGCTTTAAAGCAAGGACTTAATACAGTAATAGCTGCACTACAATTAGATTTTGAAAGAATTGATAAAAAATTAGGATTAAAAGAAATATATAGTTTAATAATGGGTTGTGGTATTTACAGAAACTATAAGGAAGAAAAGTCAGATGTCTTGTTAGATTTTTATGATATAACTCCTGATTTATGGTTT
>JBPOHM010000262.1:0-5847 GCA_052035585.1 Bacillota bacterium | reverse complement strand
AAAAAACAATTATTCATCAGATATTTAATATGATTACAGATATATTGAAAAAGTTGATGAAGAAACAGGATATGTACGAACAGAAAAAACTAACTTTATAAAATATGAAAATGGAAATGTTCAATGGCTTGTCTTACTTGATAATTTTTTAGTTAATGATTTTATAGTATCAAATGACTATATATTAATATATGGAACAACTCTTTCATATCCATCGATTTCATCACAATATGCTAGCAGAGGACGTTTGGCTTTAATTAATAAAGATGGTGAAATTATTTGGGATAAAACAATAGATAATAGCTTTAAAAATGAACAAATAACAGCTGCATTAATTGATAATGAAGAGATAGTAACTATAAGTATGGCTTCACAAAATTTATGCTTTACAAAATATGATCTACAAGGAAATATTACTACATTTACTAACACTAAAATGGATGGATATTATGAACACATTATTATAAAGCTTGGAGATGATTATCTAGTTAAGCATACTAATGCTAAAAACGAAGAGATCTTAATAAAAATAAATAATGACGGTACATTATCAGATTCATTTTCATTTTCATCTACTAACTCAAAATATTTTATTACAAATATGATAGAATACAATAATAATGTATTTATCAGTGCTTATGCAGTACCAAAGCTAAATAAGAATGATAACGATGCAGGTGGAAGAACTGATATTTCAAATATTTTAAATTATATATTTGAAAATAAAAAAATGGATATATCAAATGAAGAGCTTACTAAAATAGTACGTGAAAACTTCACAGCAATACTTTTAGTTTACAATACAGAAACTGAAGAACCTGAAGAATTTTATTCAGTTAATGCTTCACTTGGATCTAAATTATATATTAATGAAAATAACAACTTAATTTGGGAAACAGAAAATATAAGTGACACATATTTTTCACCTTATACAAGCTCTTTTACAATAGGAGGAGCATGCTATATATATAAGTATGAATTTGATGAGTTTGGAAATATAAAAGGAATAGAAAAAACTAACGAGGTAACAATTTTTAGAAGATAAGATTATTAAAAAGCCAAGAAAAATTATATATTTTTCTTGGCTATATTTTTATTGTATATTATTTTTAACTAAATAACATTAACAACAATCCTGCAGCAACTGCTGAGCCTATAACACCTGCAACGTTTGGTCCCATTGCATGCATTAGTAGGAAATTTGCTGGATTGTATTTTTGTCCTTCTTTTTGAACAACACGTGCTGCCATTGGAACTGCTGAAACTCCCGCTGCACCTATAAGTGGATTAATTTTACCTTTTGATGTTTTATACATTATCTTACCAAATAAAACTCCACCAGCTGTACCCATTGCAAATGCAACAAGTCCTAAAGCAATAATTTTAAGTGTATCTGCTCTTAAGAACATTTCTGCTGTAGCTTTAGCTCCAACAGTTAATCCTAAGAATATTGAAACTATGTACATTAAAGTATTTTGTAATGTTTCAGCAAGTCTAGGAACTAAACCAGACTCTTTTATCAAGTTACCAAGCATTAACATACCTATTAAAGAACCAGCTGCTGGTAATAATAAAATTGTAAATAGTGAAACTATTATAGGGAACAATATTTTTTCAGTCTTACTTACTGGTCTTAACTGCTCCATCTTAACCTTTCTTTCTTCTTCAGTTGTCAACAGCTTCATAATTGGCGGCTGAATAATAGGAACTAAGGCCATATATGAGTATGCAGCAATTGCAATTGGTGGTAATAAGTGTGGAGCAAGCTTAGCTGTTAAATATAAAGCAGTTGGACCATCTGCACCACCTATAATACCTATAGATGAAGCCTCTGCTCCTGTAAATCCTAATAAGCAAGCACCTGTAAAAGTAATAAATATACCTAGCTGTGCTGCTGCGCCTAATAGCAAGCTTTTTGGATTAGCTATTAATGGACCAAAATCAGTTCCTGCTCCTATACATAAGAAAATTAAAGGTGGATATATACCAAGCTCTGTTCCTTGATATAGATAATATAGAAGTCCTCCATTTTCACCATTCATAGGCTTTGCCATAAGACCTGCCATTGGTAAATTAACCATAAGCATACCAAATGCTATTGGTATAAGAAGATATGGTTCATAGCCTTTTTTTATTGCTAAATATAGAAATAGACAAGCTATTCCTATCATTATTAATTCACCAGGAACCATTATACCAAATAAATTTGTATTAAATTTAAATAACTCAGAAAATCCAGTACTTTCCCAGAATCTAATCATTAATTCCATATGAAATCTCCTTCTAGTAATTTTTATCTTTGATATATTTTTAATATATCATATATATGTAAAAAAGAGTGTCCTAAACTTAAATCTCACTAATACTAGAAAGATACGATAATTAAATGAGATTTAATATTTAAGACACTATATCTATTAACCTAATGTAATTAAAGCATCTCCTGTACTAACAGCTGCGCCTTTACTTGTGTGTATTTTTACTACTTTTCCATCTGATGGAGCTACTATTTCATTTTCCATCTTCATAGCTTCTAATATAATTAATATATCTCCAGCCTTAACGCTTTGTCCTTCACTAACTTTTATATCTAATATAGTTCCAGGCATTGGTGCTGACATTGCTCCTGCTACAGGTCCTGATGAAACAGGTGCAGCTGCTGGTGCTGCTGGTGCAACAGGTGCTGATACTACTGGTGCCGCTGGTGCTGCTTGTGCAACAGGTGCTGGTGCAGCAGTGCTACCAACCTCTTCAACTTCTACTTGATACATTTTTCCGTTTACGCTAATATTATATTTTTTCATTTATTAAAATCCATTCCTTTCAATATTTTTATCGATTTATTCTATCTCATTAATTCTATTCTTCCAAGTCTAGACCATGCAGTATCTGATTCTGATATTTTACGTATATTCTTTACCACAAATCCACTTGTATCTGTTCCTGTCATCATTGCAATAGCTGCTGTAATAACTGCAACAAGCTCAGTTTCATCTTCTGTATTTTCATCAGAGGAAACAACTACTGTAGGTCCATCAGAACTACCAATAATTCCTATCGATGAAGCATCTAATTCTGTAGCTTTACTTTTCTTTTTTACAACCATAACTTTTGTTAAATCAACTATATAAGAAATAACTAGTAAAGCTATAAAAACAACTACCATACAGAACAAACTTATTAATAAAGACTCTCCAAATGTCACATATTCATTAAACATATATTTCCCTCCCTATCCTACAATGGAATGTTTCCATGTTTTTTAGAAGGCTTATGCTCTCTCTTTCCAGCTAACATATCAAATGCAGAAATTATTCTCTTTCTTGTAGTTGCTGGTTCAATAACATCATCTATGTAACCTCTTGCTGCTGCAATATATGGATTTGCTACAGTATTTCTATACTCTTCTATTTTTTGCTTTCTCATTTCATTTTTATCTTCAGCACAATCTATTTCTTTTCTGAAAATAATATTAGCTGCTCCATCTGGTCCCATAACTGCTATTTCAGCTGTTGGCCATGCTAAAACTACATCTGCTCCTAAATCTCTTGAGCACATTGCTAAATACGATCCACCATAAGCTTTTCTTGTAATAATAGTTACCTTTGGAACAGTAGCTTCACTATATGCATAAAGCATCTTAGCACCATGTCTAATGATACCACCAAATTCTTGATTAGTTCCTGGTAAGAAGCCTGGTACGTCAACTAATGTTAATAATGGAATATTGAAAGCATCACATGTTCTAATGAATTTAGATGATTTATCTGAAGCATTTATATCTAGACAACCAGCTAATTTACTAGGTTGGTTAGCTATAACACCAACACTTCTTCCATTTATTCTAATAAATCCTGTTATAATATTCTCTGCATAATATGGTTGATATTCTAAGAAATCACCATTATCAGCTAAAGTAACGATAACCTTTTTCATGTCATAAGCTCTGTTTGGATTATCAGGAATTATTTCATTCAATATTTGATCAACTCTGTTAGCTGCATCTTGTGATTCAAACATTGGAGGTGTTTCTATATTGTTTTGTGGAAGGAAGCTTAGTAGCTTTTTAATCTTAGCTATACAATCTTCTTCACTTCTATCCATAAAATGAGCAACTCCACTTACTGTGTTGTGAGTTTTCGCTCCACCAAGCTCTTCTGCTGATACCTTTTCTCCAGTTACTGTTTCAATAACTTGAGGTCCAGTAATAAACATTTTACTTGTGTTTTCAACCATGAAAATAAAGTCAGTCAATGCTGGAGAATAAACAGCTCCACCTGCACAAGGTCCTAAAATTACTGAAATTTGAGGTATAACTCCTGAAGATTTAGTGTTGTTATAGAAAATTCTACCATAACCTGCTAATGCATCAACACCTTCTTGTATTCTTGCTCCACCTGAGTCATTAATTCCAATTATAGGAGCACCAACCTTTAAAGCTGCTTCTTGAGCTTTAACTATTTTAGCTGCGTGCATTTCACCTAAAGAACCACCTATTACAGTGAAGTCTTGTGCATACACATAAACTAATCTTCCGTCAATTGTTCCATAACCAGTTACTACACCTTCTCCAGGTGCTGTCTTCTTTTCCATTCCGAAATTTACACATCTATGTTCAACAAATGCATCCATTTCAACAAAACTGCCTTCGTCTAAGAGCTTTAATATTCTTTCTCTAGCTGTCAGTTTTCCACTCTCATGCTGTTTTGAAATAGCACTTTCTCCACCGCCTAGTTCTACTTGCCTTCTTTTTTCTATTAAATCTTTAAGTTTGTCATTAGACATTTACTTTCCTCCTGTAACAATCTAAAATCATTCTATTATAAAATATACAATTTTTTGAGAAAAGTCAATAGTTTTTGACAATTTGCAAGTAAAATTTATAATAATTCAAAATTACAATTTTAACTATTGTGCATTAGCAATACTCGCACAAAATAAATATTTCACATTATTATAATAGAATTTTTTTGCAACATTTCCTTCATTAACTTGCATTTCTTTTATTCAAATGAAATTATTCTTGCATTTTTAAAATGTAAAAACAAAAATCCTTTACAAAATACTAAAAATCTATTAAAATTGCTTTGTGATCTATTAATTCAACCGGAGGTATTTTATGCGCTGCCCTAAATGCAATTTTGAAGAAACTAAGGTTCTAGATTCAAGACAAACTGATGATGGTTTTAAAATAAGAAGAAGAAGAGAATGCACTTCATGTGGTCAAAGATTTACAACCTACGAAAAGATTGAAGAAATGCAGCTCTTAGTAATTAAAAGAGATGGAAATAGACAAGGCTATAACAGAGATAAAATAATTAATGGATTGATTAGAGCCTGTGAAAAGCGTCCTATTTCATTAAGTCAAATAGAAGAAATTGCAGAAAATGTCGAAAAACAATTATATAATAATTTTCAAATTGAAGTATCAACTGAGCAAATTGGTGAAATAGTAATGAATGAACTTAAAAATATAGATGATGTTGCATATGTAAGATTTGCATCAGTTTATAAGCAATTTAAGGACATAAATACCTTTATGGAAGAATTAAAAGCAATTTTAAATGAAAGGAACATATAACTATGTATATAAATAATTATGCTCTCAATCTAACTCAAAAGGATTCAGTTTGTATAGAAACAGACTTTGGAAAAGCAAATTTAACTAAAATTAATATAGGCACTCTTAAACTAAAAACAGGAAAATTAATAGCTACTGATCCTATACTTTTATATGATGACCAAGCCTTTAGTGTAAAAATAAATCCTGGTGAATATCCAGTTTCAGCATTTATAGCTGATTTTGAAAATGGAGAAAAAATGACTGCTCTATCTAAAATAGAGTTT
>JBPOHM010000008.1:0-30240 GCA_052035585.1 Bacillota bacterium | reverse complement strand
TCTAATTCTTTCAACTACCTTAACCTCTGTTGCTATACTAGCATGGTCTGTTCCTGGTAACCATAGAGCTTCGAAGCCCTGCATTCTTTTCCATCTAATTAAAACATCCTGCAATGTATGATCAAGCGAATGTCCCATGTGTAGCTGTCCTGTTATATTTGGAGGTGGAAGAACTATAGTAAATGGCTTCTTATCTTTATTTACATCAGCCTTAAAGCAATCCTCATCCATCCATAGCTTATAAATTTTCTCTTCAAAATCCTTTGGATTATACTTAGTATTCATAATCATTCCTTCTTTCTTGTATAATTTATTATTTTTAGAATGAAACAAACTTCATTCATTTTAAACTTAGATAAAAAAAGCGAGCTTTCTTATCCTATATAGGACGAGAAAACCCGCGGTACCACCTAAATTCCAATTACGGCTCTTAATTACATAACGGTCTTATCCGTTTAATCCTACTACTATTTCAGATTAAAAGCTCCAAAGCTACCTTCAATATATATTTCCTATGCGGTCTTTCAGCCGGTGAACCACACTCTCTAAAGGCTTTTTATATTTACTCCTCTTTATCATCGCAAAATATTTATTTCAACTTATGATATTAGAAATTAATACAATTGTCAATAGTTTTTTCACAAATTTTTTATTTTTATTTTTTATACTAAATTATGACATAAAATCACCTTAAGGGTGATGACAAAGGAAATATGTTAAAGAAAAAAACTATTAAAAGAATAGCATTATTATTAATATTTATCTTGGTATTTCTTTGCTCATGTAAAAATCAAGAAACTAATTTTGGCAAGGTAAATGATAGCAATAATATCACACAGGAAACAACAAATAATCAAAATAGCTCATCAAATAATGATTCTTCTAAGGAACAAGATAACAGCTCAGATTCATCATCCGAAATAAGTGTTGAAGTTGAAATGCCTGCTGGTTGGGAAGCAGTTGCACATACAAATCTACCTGCACACTATATCAAGGATGTAGCAGTATTTATGTTAAGCAATGTTGGATATATTGGTGCTAATATAGATGAAGTAGCAGAAATT
Organism: Bacillota bacterium; assembly: GCA_052035585.1. Lineage (GTDB taxonomy): Bacteria > Bacillota > Clostridia > Tissierellales > Sedimentibacteraceae > UBA1535. The sequence goes on along the minus strand of JBPOHM010000008.1, from coordinate 29,176 downwards.
GCAAAGAAATCTAATGAAGCTATGTATCAAAATGTAACATATGATGGAGATACAGAAAAGATAAAAATTGATGGAATAGATGCAAGAAAATTTGTCTGTAGCTATGAATTTAACAAATTACCAATGAAAAGTATGTTTATATATTTCTTCAAAGGTGAAAAAACTTACTCAATAACATTTACTACTACTCAAACCAATTTAGATGGCTATTATGATTGGTTTAGTAATTACATAGAGGACTATGAAAGCATACTTGCAAATATAAAAATTAAGTGATTAAATTCATATAAAATAATAAAGCCACTGAATTCACTAAGAAATCAGTGGCTGTTTTAATATATTCTCATTCTATTTGATTTTCTTTTTCTTAAAATTCGACACTGCTTCTTTATGATTGAATTATTTAGTATATAATTAGCTTTATCTCAGATGTATAAGTGCTCATTGTAAAGTATATAATTTGAATAAATAAATTTATTGCAGATTGATTTATGTCGTGTTAAAATATTTACATATTTAAAATTTAATAAAAAGGATGGTCTGATGCAAGTAAATACTATTATTGAGAAGCACGTCGGAAGAAAGCAAAACCTACTTATACTAGCTGTATTCCCAATATCTATTTTTATATGTGGAGTATTATTGCTAATATTTGATTCAAATTATAACATTAACTCAATTTTAAAAGGACTAAGTAATATTATAATTTCACCAACTACTTTATACACAGACTTTTTAGAGCTTGGAGATGTAAGCTCGTCACTTATTAATGCCTCTTTAATAGGCTTTTTTAATCTATATTTATTGAACAAGTATAAGCTAAGAATAAATGGCTCGATTATAGCTGCATTTATGACTGTAATTGGCTTTTCGTTCTTTGGAAAAAATATTTTTAATGTTCTTCCTATATATGTTGGTGGGTACCTATACAGTAAATATCAGAAAATGGAATTTAAAGATATTATTGTATCAATCATGTTTGGTACTGCCTTAGCTCCTGTTATTAGTCAAATAAGCTTTTATGGTTTTTTTGCTTTGCACATTGGGCTACCAATTGGTATAATTGCAGGTATTTTTATTGGTTTTATCCTAGTACCACTTGCATCTCATATGCTTAAGTTTCATGGTGGATATAATTTGTATAATATAGGATTTACTGCTGGTATAGTTGGAACAATTTTTACAAGTATAATTAAGAGTGTTAATATAGACGTTGAAGCCTCTAATATACTCTATACTGAAAAGAATTTAGTCTTACTATTACTATTCTCATTTCACTTCATTTTCCTTATAGTTATTGGGTTAATAATTAATAAAAAAAGTGTACTTTCTTACAAAAATATATTAAGATATAAAGGAAGAGCTGTTACCGATTTCCCATTCTTAGTAGGTTTTGGTATTACGTATTTTAACATGGGTGTTCTAGGTTTATTATCTATTGCTTATGCTTATTTGGCTGGTGGAATAATAAATGGACCTATAATAGCAGCTATTTTTACTGTCTCAGGCTTTGGTGCCTTTGGTAAGCATATAAAAAACTGTTTGCCAATTGCACTTGGAGTAATTATTTCCGCGTTAATATTTAAGAGTGATATTAGTTCTACAAGTACTATAATTACAGTTTTATTTTCTACAACATTAGCTCCTATTGCGGGTAGCTTTGGAATATGGTCTGGGGTAATTGCAGGAATGCTGCACTTTACACTAGCGAAAAATATAGGTATAATACACGGTGGTTTAAATCTTTATAACAATGGATTTGCAGGTGGTATGGTTGCAAGCTTTTTAGTACCTGTACTTGAATCCTTTAGAAGAGGTGAAAAATAATGCATAATGAAATTCAAAAAACAACAAAAATTATTGACGAAATAAGTTCTTTACTAGTAAATAATGGTTCTTTAGAAATTGATATTAAGCTAAGACTTAATAATGTATGCACAAAAATTTTCATAACAGATTATAACACAAGGCTAAATCAAGAGCAGATAGATTCATTGAGTCAATTTCTAAATATTCCTAGACAAACAGAGGTAGAGGAATACTACTGGGGTTTGATGGGTGAGACTAGCGATGATGATGAAATGTTTTTAGTTGGTTCAATGATTGATAGTGCTAAGTTTGAATTAAAAGATGGTAATTTATATATTGAAATTGTGAGAACACTTAAATAATTGAATTTAAAAGCATGATTTGTTCTAAATAGAGGAGAAGAAATGGACAAGCTTAAACATAATAGTAAATATAACATAATTGGAGGTCTTTTAGGCACCTTAGTAGGTGCAAGTGCTGGATATCTTAGTACTTATCTAAAAGCACTAGGAGGAACTGACTATCATTTTGCACTATTAAATGCATTTCCAAGTATGATTGCAATGTTTGTATTGATACCTGGTGCTATGATTATCGATAGTGCTAAGAGCAAGCTAAAAACTACTCTCTTTGTGTGCTTTATATCAAGAGCTTTCTTTCTTTTATATGCACTAGTACCATTTTTACCAAAGGGGCTACAGGCAATTAGCTTGGTTATATTGATGGGACTTAGAAATGCACCAGAGGCTATATGGAGTATAGGCTACCAATCACTTGTTGCTGATGTATTTCCAATAAATAAATTAAATTCAATTATAGGTACAAGAAGTAAGTTTAACAGCATTTTATCGATAGGTGCAACATTTATCCTCGGTACTTATCTAACACTTAATGAGAAATTTGCAATAGATCAATTGTTACTATATAAAATACTTTTTATATTCACCTTTATTGTGGGAATAATAGAAATAATGCAATATAAAAATTTTGTTTTCGAAGTAAAGCCAATTCAAAAAACAGAGAGCTATGGACGAAAATTTATAAATACTATAAAATCCTTACCAAGTCAAAAGAGATATCTTAAATATTGCTCAACTGTAATAATATTCTATCTAGGTTGGCAGATGGCACAGCCTTTGTATAGTATATATCAATTAGATGTTCTTAAGGCAAATGCAGCTTGGATAGGATATCTCAATATAACATCTACATTAGTACAATTTCTAACAACAAGTATGTGGATGAGGATGGCAGATAAATTTGGTAGTAGAGTAATTCTTGGAATATGTATGTCATTGATGGCTCTTTCTCCTTTTGTATATGCGATAAGTACAACATTACCGATGCTTCTAGCTATGCAGCTTATAGTTGGAAGTGGTATGTCTGGAGCTATAACATTATTATTCAATGAGCTTATAGGTGTAAGTCCTGATGAGAATAGAACTCTTTACATATCACTTTTTACTTGCTTAACACAATTTACAAGCTCATTTATGCCATTTGTAGGTATTCTTATAAAAAGAGCATCTACAATTCAGATTGCATTATTTGTAAGCTCGGCTATAAGATTTTTAGGCGCTGCTGTTCTTTTATGGGCGTTTAGAAAGGAAAAGCAGACTATAGATATTTAATTTTTATGAAAAGAGGTTCAATATGAATGGAGAAGAAAAACATATTTAGAAATTTAGTATTTAAATATATATTAATAACCATAGGTGCATTAATATATTCTTTAGGGATTGCTTTATTCATAGATCCATATAAGCTTGCACCTGGAGGTGTAACTGGTATATCTGTAATAATTAGTAATCTTACAAGCCTAAAAACAGGAACTATTATATTGTTGATAAATATCCCAATTTTAATATTTGGTCTGTGGAAGTTTGGCTTTAAATTTATATTATCAACTATATATGCTACGTTTATTTCATCATTTTTTATGAATTTTACAACTGAGCATATTATATCAAATTACGGACTAATAACTGATAACTTACTTCTAGCAGGTATTGCAGGGGGTTCTATGATAGCCTTTGGAATAGCTGTAATTTTCAAACAAGGTGCTACAACAGGCGGTACAGATATTATTGTAAAAGCATTAAGACAAAGATATAAGCATATAAAGAGTGGAACTATCTTTTTAATAATTGATACTGTTATTGTTTCAGCTTCTGCTATAATTTTTAAGGATATTGAGCTTGCCTTATATGCTGCTATAACAATGGTTGTTACAAATCTTGTCTTAGATTTAGCACTATATGGCAGTGATAATGCAAAGCTATTATATATAATTAGTGACAAGCACGAGATTATTTCTAAAAGAATTCTTGATGAATTAGATATAGGAGCAACCTATTTAAAGGCAGAAGGTGCTTATACTAATTATAATAAAAATGTAATAATGTGTGTTTGTAGAAAATACAACTATACTAAGGTTAGAGAAATAATAAAGGAAGAGGATGTCAATGCCTTCTTTATAGTAACAAATTCAACTGAAGTGTTTGGAGATGGCTATAAGAGTCATTTATCCGATGAGATTTAAAAAAAGAAGAGTAAATGAATAGCACCTTTAATTACAAAGATTAAAGGTGCTATTCTATGATTACATCTTCATTTTCTTAATATAATGCTAACTAATATTCTTTCAAATTCCTTATCCTGTTCTCTTGACCTTTTTGATGGTCCCTTTGTCCTTCCACCAGTTTTTCTAATTTTTTGGCTTATGTATCTTGTTTGCAAGAGTATATCTATGTTATATGCATTTATTTCAAAGCCTGCTGTATGCACTATACCCTTCGCCTTTGGTAATACAAGACTTGCAAGTCCATAGTCTTGAGTAACTAAAATATCATTTTTCTCAAAAATTTGAACAATCTTGTAATCTACTGCATCATTTCCTTTTTCAACTATTATTACCTCAAAATCGCTCTTTATTAAATGATCTGTATCAACAACAATAATCAATCCTACATTATATTTTTTTGCACATTTTTCACATATTTTTAAGACGCTTTGTGGACAAGCGTCACCATCTATTATTATTCTCATATTAATGCCTTCTTGCTATTATTTTTATTCATATAACATTTTATGAGTCTATTATACATAAAGTTACAAATTATTTATATAAATATACCCAATATCTCTATAGGCTTATCTATCAATTCCTTGAGTAAGGCTAAATCCTTTTCTTTAATACTTAGAATACAGCTACAAGAAGGTCCTCCAGAATGCTCTATATCATATACTGTATTTTCTCTAAGCTTAATATCTAAATTATTACATCTACATAGCTCACTAATTTCATATCTAGCTCCCTTAGAACCTACAGGTATAATTTCATTGACATAATCTAGCCTACTTATTATTTCAAAATCAGCTATATTCATAACCTTATCAAGATTTTTAATAACATCATAGCCTACAAATGGTAGTCCAATTGCAACACATAAATCACCAGCAGAGCTTTTTTTATATTTTAACTTATCTTTATTTACTATACCTATGCCAGTCACTCCTATTGAGGTTTGAACTGTTTTAATGTTTTCCTCTGTACTACCTGTTAGATGAACCTTGCTATATTTCAATTGATTTATTGTATTTATAAAACCTTCAATTATTTTTCTACCTGTATCCTCCATCTCAACAGATAAACCATCAGAAAGCAGCATAGGCTCAAAGCCCATACTTAATAACTCTGCTAAAACAACCTTAGCAGTCTGCTCTCCTACTAAAACTGGTGATGCCTTAACCATATCATGTTCCTTTTCTCCTATTCCTCCACAGGAGTCACAAGCGACACCTAAATATCTATTATCATCAATTTCTATTAGACTTATATCTCTAATTTGCTTAATCATGGCTAATTACCTTTCACATTATACTTTCAAATTCAATGTATTCTAAACTCTATTTTAAATTAAATTCTCATATTTGGAAAGTATAATTTTATTATTTTAAAAAACTAACTTACTATACAAGTAGAAAAGGCTATCTCAAATTAATTTTGAGATAGCCTCTTTTAAATTATAAATCTTTTATAGTATTTTTATATACAGATATAAAGAGCAAAATACTTACTACTAAAGCACAAAGTTCAGCTAACGGGAATGCATACCATACATAATTTACACCTATCTTAGATAGGAAATATGCAGCTGGTAATATGACAACAAGCTGTCTTAGCATTGAAATGTACAAGCTTTTACGACCTTGACCAATTGCTTGGTAGAAGGTAGAGAATAAAATCCCTATAGCAGCTGGTACAAAGCAAATTGATATAGTTCTTAGTGCTTTTATGCCAAGCTCCATCATTTGTTCAGAAGCATTAAATAGCATCAATAATTTATCTGGTATGCTCATAAATAAAACAGTACCTAAGAACATTATTATAGTAGCTAATATTACTCCTATTTTTATGGCTTCTATAAGTCTTTTCTTATTTTTAGCTCCATAGTTATATCCCATGACAGGCATTACTCCCTGAGTCAAACCAAACACAGGCATAAACACAAAGGATTGAAGCTTATAATATACTCCAAGAACAGAAACTGCAGCATCTGAAAATGAAATTAAAATTGAATTTAAACAAACAACAAGAAATGATGCAATAGACTGCATAATCATTGAAGGAAGACCTACTGCATAAATATTTTTAACTGTATCAAGCTTAATTTTAAAACCTTTTAAGCTTACATTAATAGCATGATTTTTCTTCAAAAGTATATAGATTGTAAATAGCATCCCACAGAACTGTCCAATTACAGTTGCAAGAGCAGCGCCGAAAACACCCATAGCAGGGAGACCAAACCATCCAAATATCATGATTGGATCAAGTATAATATTAGTAATTGCTCCAATTAATTGTGATATCATAGGATATATCATATTTCCAGTTGCTTGTAAGGTCTTTTCAATATTAATTTGAATAAATACAGCTGTTGAAAAAACAGTTACTACAATGACATAGCTATATCCCATATCTACTATAACCTTGTTATCAGTAAAGTATTCAAAAAAGATTCTAGTAAATAATATACCTAATATAGCAAAAACAACGCCACTAATCAGACCAAGAATAATGCTGTGTGTTGCTGCACTATCTGCTTCCTCCTGTCTTTTTTCTCCAAGCCTTCTAGATACAAGTGAGTTTATACCTATACCTGTACCTACTGCAACTGCTATCATAAGTGTCTGCACTGGAAATGCAAGAGATACAGCAGTCAAGGCATTTTCTCCTATTTGAGCTACGAAAATACTATCTACAATATTATAAAGTGCTTGAATAAGCATAGAAAACATTGCAGGTATTGCCATAGATAATATCAGCTTAAACATTGGGGCAGAACCCATTTTATTATTTCTTTCCATAAAAACCTCCATGTGATATAACCATGGAGATACTGATTTTATTTATTCTTAAATTATATTTCACGTCATTTCTCCTTAGTTAAAATAGTCTAAATAAGCAAGTATCTATCATAACAAATAAGGCTTAAAAAATCAATTAATATTTTATATCATATACTCTCCTATACTCTTTTGTTTCCATATCCTTAACAGTTTTAGATTTGTTTCTACTTAATAATCTAACTATATTATATACGTTTATCCAAATTTCATTGTTGCTTTCTTTTTGAGACTCATCAAATATGAGCTGCATACCAAAATGAAGATGTGGAGTTGTTAGGTTATTTGTATTTTCTACATCACTATAGCCCGTTCTACCCATATAGCCTATAACATCTCCTGCCTTTACTACACTACCTACCTTCAAGTCCTTATTATAAGGGAAATTTTTTCTTAAATGAGCATAGTAATAATATCTCTTTTTATCATGGCTTCTAATTCCAATTCTCCAACCACCATATTTATTCCAGCCAAGAGCTTCTACTACTCCTCCCTCAACAGCAATTATTGGGATACCGACCTGGCCAATTAAATCATTACCAAGATGCTTTCTTTTAAAGCCATAGCTTCTTGCATCACCAAAATCATCATAATGAGTATAGTAAAAATCCTTAGCAATAGGTGAGAATGCTATTAAACCATATTTCTTTACCCATTCCTTTTGATCAGGTGCATCCTTTACAGGAACCTCTATTTCAAATTCTCCTAAAAATCCACCTAAAACAGCAGTATATGCTTCTAGGTAATAGCTATAATACTTCATGTTTTTTGTAAGCTCCTCCATTGTTGCTCCATCCTTAAGCTTTTGTACTAATTCATCGAGATGCTTAGATTTATATTTTGAAAAATTACCTCCATATTTAGCTGCTAAATATGCAATTAATTCAATCCAATTCAAAGGCTTATCAGTATCATGAGACTTTATATCATATTTCATAGCAGCATCCATAAGTGTGTATGGAACATTAAATTCTACATATTTTATAAATTTTTTCTCGGTAGATGATGCAGCATATACAGAGTTGTAAAGTGAATTTGAATTATAATATATTAAAGAACTCATTAAAATTGCTGCAATTAAAAAAAATATTATTAAATTTTTTATTCTAATTTTAATCACCATAAGACTCACTCCTCTAATAATCTTATGAAAATATATAGAAAAATATGTTTTATAAATTCTAATTTAAAAATGTAAAAAAGCGTTAAAAATTATGTAAAATCATAATTTCTAACGCTTATTTTAAATTTTAGACTTCTTTATTGTCTAGTTATTATTCATATGGTTCAAAGTCTTCTTTTCCTACGAAGCATACTGGACATACCCAATCATCTGGCACATCTTCAAAAGCTGTTCCTGGAGCAATACCGCTATCTGGATCTCCTAATTCTGGATCATATATGTATCCACATACTGTACAAACATATTTTTGCATATAAGTTTCTCCTTTCATAATTTATGAACTTAATTTATAATTATACTAATATCCAATAATAATTTAGAAATTAGTATCATTAACATTTATTATAGATATAATACCCTAAAATAATATTTATAAACAAATTTAGGATTTTTAGAACATTTTATGAGTTAATCATATTATTAAATTCTTCTTCATTTAATACTCTTATACCTAATTCATTAGCCTTATCAAGCTTAGAGCCTGCTTCCTCTCCGGCTATTACATAGTCAGTTTTCTTGCTAACACTTCCAGAAACCTTGCCGCCAAGTCTTTCAATTATTTCCTTAGCTTCATTTCTACCTATTGATAGTGTTCCTGTCAATACTACTGTTTTACCAGTAAATGGACTGTCTGTAACTACCTCTATTTCTTCATATTTAGGTTTAACACCTAGCTCAAGTAGCTTATTTATATTATTAACGATTTCCTTATCATGGAAAAACTCTATAATTGAGTTAGCCACTATGTCTCCTACATCGTTTACAGAGGTTAGCTCTTCAAATGTTGCATTTTTAAGGTTTTCAAGTGACTTGAAGGTTTTAACTAAATCCTTTGCTGTCTTCTCTCCAACGTTTGGTATACCTAAAGCATAAATAAACTTATCTAAATCACAATCCTTACTTTTTTCTATAGCCTCAATCAAATTTTCAGCCTTTTTATCAGCAAATCTTTCTAAGCCTATTAAATCCTCTTTTTTAATTTCATATAATTGAGGTAAGCTCTTTAAATCTAAATCATCAAATAGCTGATATGCTGTCTTTTCGCTAAAGCCATCTATATTCATAGCATTTCTGCTTGCAAAATGAACTATTCTTGATACAAGCTGAGGTTTACATGACATTGAGTTAGGACAGAAATAGTGAACACCATTTTGTATTAACTCTACTCCACAGGCAGGACAATGACTTAGCATCTTTATTTCTATTAAATTATCATCCTCTGCTACATCTTCTTCCTCAACTACTCCCATAATTTCAGGTATAACATCATTTGAGCGTCTAACCCAAACGGTTGAATTTATTTTTACATTTTTTCTTTTTATATCATCATAATTGTTAAGTGTTGCTCTCTTAACTGTAACACCACCTATATCAATAGGCTCTAATATCGCAGTTGGAGTTACCTTACCAGTACGTCCTACATTCCACTCAACATCAAGTAGCTTTGTTGTAAACTCTTCTGCTTCAAATTTATATGCTACAGCCCATCTAGGGAATTTTTGTGTATATCCCAAAGCTTCCCTTGTTTTCATATCATTAATTTTAATTACAAGTCCATCAGTAAGCACATCTAAGCTTTTTCTACTTTCAGCCAATATATCTATTTCCTTTATAAGCTCATCCATCTTGCTGAACTTTTTCATATAATTAGATACTGGAAATCTATTATTTTTCAAAAACTCATACATTTCCTCATGAGTTTTAAATTCTAATCCTTCTATATAGCCTACATTATACATGTAAGCTGATAGCATCCTCTTTTCAGTTACCTTTGGATCTAGATTTCTTAATGCTCCTGCTGCTGCATTTCTAGCATTTTTAAGTGGTTCGTCTGCAGTTTTATTATATTTCTCAAGTGCAGATAATGGCATTACACCTTCTCCTTGAACCTCTATTTTACCTTTATAATCTATACTAAGTGGTAATGCTCTAATAGTTTTTAGCTGAGGGAGTATTGCTTCTCCCACAGTTCCATTTCCTCTTGTAGCTCCTTGTATTAATATACCATTATCATAAGTTAGGTTAATTGTCAAGCCATCAAATTTTAATTCTAGTATAAATTCAAGCTCAGACAGCTTATCCTCATGGCTTTGGTTGTACTCATCCTTTAGCTTGTTCGCTCTTTGCTCCCATGCATAAAGCTCTTCAAAATTCTGGGCCTTATCCAAACTCCACAGCTTCCCTATATGTATATGCTTCTCAAATTTATTAAGAACTTCCCCTCCAATTCTTTGTGTAGGAGAATCTGCTTGAATATAATTTGTTTCATTTTCTAAGTTACGAAGCTCATCATATAGCTTGTCATATTCTTTATCAGTTATAGTCGGATTATCTAAAGTGTAATAATTATAGGCATGCTTATTTAATTCCTTTATCAGTGTCTTAATTCTTTCTATTTTATCATTCATACTATACCTCTTGTTATTAGTATATTATTTTATAACATATTGAAATTATACTTGATATTTCGGATTATTACTTATATCTTTTCTATAGGTGCAAAGCTAAGCATAACTGTTTTTAAACCTTTTTGGTCAAAAGCAATTGTTGCCTTTTGCTCACTTCCCTCACCGCTTAGTGATATAATGCAGCCTATACCCCAAGCCTTATGTCTTACCTTATCTCCTACTGATAGCTTATCTGATTTTAATTTTGACTGAGCTTCAACCTTTATATTATAGCTAGCTTCATGTGTATCATCATAAATATCAGAATATACATCTATAACCTTAATACCATCGCTAATAAATGGACTAGCCTTCTTTTGCTTCTTTTTAAATATATTATCTTCATAGAATCCATCAAATCCATCTAAATCCTTAAAATCACTAAATTCATCAAACTCAAATTTACTACCCTTTTTAGTACTTGTAGATATATTTGCAGATGAAACTGGTTTATTTAAATATTGAGAAGGAATCTCTGTGATAAATCTTGAAGGTGCTCTCATCTCATGATGACCAAATACTATTCTTTCGTTAGTATAAGAAAGATACAATCTTTTCTTTGCTCTTGTAGCAGCTACATAGAACAATCTTCTCTCTTCCTCCATGTCGTCATCTGTTCCATCATCACGTATAATTGGGAAGCTTCTCTCCTCGAGTCCAGCTACAAATACAACATCAAACTCAAGTCCCTTTGCACTGTGAACTGTTAATAGAGTTACTCTATCAAGCTCCATTTCATCAGTTTTATCAACATCTGAGAGTAAGGATACATGTGCTAAGAAATCAGCTAGTGTATTTTCCTGGTATCTTTCCTCAAAGTCCTTTGCAGCAGACATAAATTCCATGATGTTTTCAAGTCTAGACAATCCTTCAATACTCATATCCTCTTGTGCCATTTTTTCATATCCTGTATCTGTATAAACAGCTTTTATAAACTCTGAGAGTGACATAGCATCCTTCTTAACCATAAGAAGCTCCATTGTCTCAACAAATTTTTGAATACCTGCTAACGATGATGGCATCATATCTAATTTATCTGCATCATAGCAAGCTTCAAACATTGATATTTCTTGTGAGCTTGCATATTTAGTAAGCGTCTCTATAGCCTTTGGACCAATTTTTCTTTTTGGTAAATTTATAATTCTATTAAAGCTATTATCATCTCTAGCATTTTCTATAAGCATTAGATAAGCCATGATGTCTTTAATTTCCTTACGTCCATAGAACTTAAGACCACCAACAATTTTGTATGGAATACCAAATGCCATCAAGCCTTCCTCTAGTGAACGTGACTGGGCATTTGCTCTATATAATATTGCTATTTCTGAATATTTAACATCATTATTTTCAACTTCTTTACCTATACTTGATGCAATTACAAAGGCTTCTTCCTTTTCATTGTCTGTGTTTATAACATTTATAAGCTCTCCACCTGTAAAATCTGTATATAAATCCTTGCCTTTTCTCTTGAAGTTATTTCTTATAACAGAGTTTGCAGCATTTAGAATTACATCGGTTGAACGATAATTTTTTTCAAGTCTTACTACCTTGGCATTTTCAAAATCCTTTTCGAAATCCAATATATTGCTTATATCTGCACCTCTCCAGCCATAAATAGACTGGTCATCATCTCCAACTACAAATACATTGTTTTCTCCATTTTCTTTTTTGCCTAATATTTTAACTAAATTATATTGAACGTTATTTGTATCTTGATATTCATCAACAAGTATGTATTTAAATCTTTCTTGATAATATTCTCTAATATCTGGGTTATTTTGCAACAGAATTAGTGCTTTTACAAGTAAATCATCAAAGTCTAATGCATTGCATATTTTAAGCTTCTTTTCATATAGCTCGTATATCTCTCCTATACTTCTCATATAGAAGTTAGCATAATTTTCTGCTATAAATTTGTTTGGTGTGTTATAGCGATTTTTTTCATTGCTTATAATCGATTTTATAGTATTTGCATTATATTTCTTTGGATCAAGCTCAAGCTCCTTGATACAATTCTTTAGCACATTTTTTTGATCATCAGTATCATATATAACAAAGTTTTTCTCATATCCAAGTCTTTCAATATCTCTTCTTAGCATTCTAACACATACAGAGTGGAATGTACCTATCCACATTTTATCTATATCATAGTCAATAAGCTGAGCTATTCTTTCCTTCATTTCATTGGCTGCTTTGTTAGTAAATGTTATCGATAATATCTCACTTGGTCTTGCTTTTTCAGAATTAATTAAATTTGCTATTCTATGTGTTAAAACACGAGTTTTTCCAGTACCTGCTCCAGCTATAACAAGTATCGGGCCCTTATCGTGTAAAGCAGCTTCTCTTTGTTTTTCATTTAAACCATCTAATAAATTCGCTTCCTTATACATTATATATGTCCCCCCTTAAGAATTTATTTATAGCATCCTTTATATAATTTTTAATAATCTTCTTCAATCCTAATTCACCTATTTTTTGTATTGTCCTTTCTGAAATGTCTGTAATTTTAAATGAAAATAAATTTATAAATAAATTAATTTAAAATATTTAAATCTATTATAAACTATATCTTCACTAAATGAAATAAAAAAATATTTTTTTTGAAATGATTTTAATAGCTATAGAGAATTAAAAGGCTATCTCAATTTTTCATTGAAATAGCCTGTTTTTTTACATAAAAAAAGCTGTGCACCCGAAGCTTGACATAATACCATAAGCGTTACTCATGTAGTTAGCTCAAGTCCAGCTACCCTATGTCACACGAAGCCTTCCACTTACTGCTGCTTCCTTCCGGACCTGACAGGGTTCATGGCTCTTCGTTGCATAGGACCAAACTCTCAACACCACTTGCATAAGGCAGACCCTACAACATTATGCCGCACAAAGGGAATTAAGTCTTGCTACAGCGGATTGCAAGTACAGGGCACCGCTACCTCCCCACCTAGCACAGCTTGATAAGTCTATCATAAATTTACTTGTATGTCAATATGCAATTTTTGGCTCAATTAGTCATAAACATTGCAAATTCTACTATAAATCGTCTTTTGCTACTCTAAAGGTTTTTTCTCCTTTTTCATTTATAATTTCAAATACAGCAGTTGCAATGTTTTTAGCATGGTCTCCAATTCTCTCTAAATCACTAATAGCATCTAAGAAAATAACTCCAGCCTTAGGAACGCATACATTTTTATTTAAACGATCCATATGATTTGCACGTAGATTAGCAAACATTTCATCTATAACAGCATCTTTTGCAAATATAGTCTCACAATCCTCTGGCTTAGTAGTAACTAAGGCGTTAAGTGATAATTGGAATATTTCCTTAGTCAATGCATACATATCCTTAAATTCTGTAACAGCCAAATCAGAAAAATCTACTTCATCCTCTATCTTGAATGTAGCAAGCTCAGCAATATTTTTAGCATGATCCCCTACACGTTCTATGTAATTGATACAATTCATCAATACAACTATCTTGTCATTTTCTTCAGGACTTAAATCCTCTTTATCAAGCTTAACTAAAAATTCAAGTATATGTCTAGTTAAGCTATTAACCACTTTTTCCTTTTCATATGTTAAATATACAGCATCCTCATTTTTGTTGATAAATGAACCGATAGCTATATCTAATTCCTCAGCTGCTACTTTTCCAAGATGTAGAACCTCTCTTGCAGCCTGATGTACGGCAACAGGCGGTGTTGCAAGAAGTCTATCATCAATATAATGTACAACTGATTCTTTTCCTTCATCCTTACCTCTGATTATAAGCTCTGATGCCTTAACTAAAATACTTGAAAACGGATAAAGTAATATAACATTTACAACATTAAATAAAATATGTCCTGTAGCTATTTGTTGAGGTATGTTGCTTGGTACGAACTTAACAATCAGCCATTCTACTGGGAATCTTAAAGCAAATAGGAATAAAACAGAACCAAAAACGTTAAATAATAAATGAATAATTGCTGCTCTTTTTGCTGTTTTATTTGCTCCTATACTTGATAACATAGCAGTTACACAGGTTCCAATATTTTGTCCAAATATAATAGGGAAAGCCATGCTCAGACTTATTCCTCCACCTGCTGCAATAGCTATCAGAAGACCAGTTGTAGCACTACTTGATTGTAAAATTGCAGTCATAACAAATCCTACAAGAAGTCCTAAGTATGGATTTGTGAATTTTGTTAATAGACCCATAAACGCTGCATTTTCTTGCAATGGTCCCATGGCATTCTTCATCATCTCCATACCAACAAATAATATACCAAAGCCTAAGGTTACCTCAGCTATATTTATAATTTTTTTCTTCTTTGATAATATAATTAAAAAGGCACTAATACCAACCATCACTGTTGCTATTTTAGTTATATCCAAAGATACCAAGAAAGCTGTGACAGTAGTACCTATATTGGCTCCCATTATAATTCCAACCGCTTGTCCTAATTCCATCAGACCTGCATTAATAAAACCAACTGTCATAACTGTGGTTGCACTACTTGATTGTATAACAGCTGTTATTAAAGTTCCAATTAGAAGTCCTTTAAATTTGTTCTTTGTTAAAGCTGCTAGAATACTTTTCATCTTGCTGCCAGCGACCTTTTGAAGTCCATCACCCATGAAGTTCATTCCAAATAAAAATAAACCAAGGCCACCTAATAAATTAATTGCTATATCCATATAAATTTTTGTTTCCCTTCTTTAAAAAGTATTTCTATTTTACAATATTCACAGTTTTTTATCAATAATTTTTTATAATTTTACAGATATTTTATATTTTTTGTATTAAAAGAGTATTTATTCTTCTATCAATAATATATATTTAATACAACTTTACAAACTTATATCTTATATGATAATATATCAAAGGTTAATTAATGAATAATTATTTATAAGGAGATACGTGCTAATATGGATAAACACTTTGTTTATAAAACAGAAGGTAATGTATGTTCAAAGGAAATAAGCTTTAATATCGTTGATGGCTTACTAAAGAATGTAAAGTTTAAGGGAGGCTGCAAGGGCAATGTATCAGGAATAGAAAATCTTGTAGAAGGTATGCGAGCTGAAGAAGTAATTACAAGATTAAAAGGTGTAGATTGCCATGATGGACAGTCCTGCCCTAATGAATTAGCTAAAGCTATTGAAAGATGTTTAAGCGAAGGATAAAAAAATCCACTATGTAAAATAGTGGATTTTTTATTAAGTGAAGCTTGCTACACTCTTTTTAGCTATTTAAAAATCTTTATACGTTTTTCAACATCTCCATGTTCAGCTGGATCAGGTTGTTTTGTTGGATTACCAAAAGGCATTTGAGCAATTAGCTTCCATGTTTCAGGTATATCAAATTGCTTTCTTACTTCCTCATCAATTACTGGGTTGTAATGCTGTAATGATGCACCTAAGCCTGCTTCCTCTAATCCAGTCCAAACTACATACTGTAGCATACCTGAGCTATGATTTGACCATACAGGGAAATTATCAGCATATAGAGGGAAGTTATCCTGCAATCCCTTTACAATTGATTGATCTTCATAGAATAAAACTGTTCCATATCCCATAGCAAAGGTATTAATTTTTGCTTCAGTAGATGAGAATTTATCTGCTGGTACAAGCTTTCTTAGCTCTTCCATAACGATATTCCAGAATTTATTATGATTTTCACCTAAGAGTAATACTACTCTTGATGATTTAGAATTAAATGCAGATGGTGTATATTTTACTGCATCCTTTAATAAACTTTCTATTTCATGATCCTTTAATACGGATTCCTTGCTTATATTGTAATATGTTCTTCTATTTTTAACTGCTTCAAAGTATTTCATAATTACCTCCATAACTTTTATTAATTTTATATCTATATTATTTATGATTTATTTTATATATTCTATAAATGTATTTCAATTTATACTATATATATTCCCAAATTTATACATTATAAACATAATCTTTTATCCATTTAAAAGCTCAGCTCTATTAATACTATAATATTTTAGTGAAATTGTTGCAGGTCCCTGTATTATATGTCCATATATATCAAACCTTGAGCCATGACACCTACAATCCCAAGTCTTCTCCGCCTCATTAAATTTAACCTCACAGCCTAAGTGAGTACATATTGGTTTAATACAGTGAAATACACCATTTTCATCTAAATAAACACCAAGCTTTGTCATATTATGATTGATGATAGTTCCCTCACCATAATTTAGATTACTAATTTCATCCTTAGAATAAACAAGAAATCTCTTGACTAGACCAATAACAACATTTCCACTAGATTCACCAAATTCCTTTACAGAGCTTAGATTTGTATTAACACTTCTATTAGGTGAAAAAATACTATCATACTTTTCAGTATTATTAATTATACTTTCACTAATTATATTAGCTGCTACAGCTGAGCTAGTCATACCCCATTTATTATAGCCAGATGCAACATAAATACCTTTGTGACTTCTATCAATATTCCCTATAAATGGTATCTTATCGAAGCTCATACAATCCTGAGTTGACCATTTAGATAATATCTCATACTTAGAAAAATATCTAGTTATATATTCCTCTAACTCTTTATAGTATAATCCTTCATCCTCAACTGCTCCAACCTTGTGATTTCCACCTCCGACAAGTAGAATATCTTGATTATTATACCTTTGATATCTTAAGGAGCGGACAGTTTTATCAATACTTAAATACATACCTTCAAATTTTTTTACACTTGTTTTACAAGCTATTACATAAGATTTCTCTGCATATAATTTTAAAAAGAATAAGCCTAATGTTCTGTCAAATGGATAATGTGAGCTAACTATTATTTTATCAGCAAATATATGTCCTTTATCAGTTATTACTTCGTAAGGCTTTTTATCAGATATAATGTCAATTGCTCTTACATTTTCATATATCTTAATATTATTTTTTTCTAATATTTCAGCAATACTAAAAAGATATTTTAATGGATTGAACTTATATTGATTTTTAACAACAACTCCAGCAACTATTGGGAAAGGCAAATGAAAATCTTCTTTTAATTCACTATCTATATTAAGCTTTTTATAAGCATTATACTCATTTTCTAGATTATATATATTATCCTTATCAGTAGTAAAAAGAATTGAATCATTTCTTTCAAAATCACAGTTTATATTGTTGCTTTTAATTATTTCTTTATATAGAGAAATACCATCTAAATTAGCATTATAATAATTTATTGCAGTATCAATGCCAAAATTATCTATTAGATAATCATATATCAAGTTGTGCTGTACTGAAATTTTAGCTGTTGTATATCCACTTGTGCCATATCCAATTTTTGAAGCATCAATAATTCCTATCCTAAAGCCCTTGTTCATTAGTAAATAGGCAGTGTTTAGTCCTGATAAACCAGCACCAATTATTAGTATATCAAATTCTTTGTTTTCAATGCTTTCTGTATTAGTAGAATTAAATTTTGCTGTATCATGCCAAAATGAAGTGTATGGATGATTCATATTTCCTCCGAAATTATTTTAATATTTTATATGAAAAAAATACCCTTATAAAAGAGGAACACAGAATAATCTGTGTCTCCTAAGATTAATTATTTAACTGTGTTCCTCCTTGTTATTTCCTTAAATTATGAAAGTCCTTGTTGATCTGTGGTCCGAATTGTGATGGCTGATTATTTGTAATCATTTTTTCACCCATTCTTACCATTTCTTTTACGGCAAGCCCGTTAACTAATGCTGGATACATTTTATCCTTCATATCGCTAGTTGGAGGTGTATAGCCCATATCTGATGCTATTTCCATCTTTAGCGCATTAACTGACCGCTTTGCCTCAGGAACAACTAACTTGTTTTTCCTTCCCATTAGAATCATCCCTTTCATATCATTTAAGAAAAACCATAAGCATGGTAAACATCAATTTACCATGAGCATTCTCAAAATTCATCTACAATATAAATTGCATTTCATTTTGTGAACTGCTAGTAATATTTTCTCCAAAAATAAAAAAATAAACATAAAATTTTTAAAAATTTTAAAAAAATAAAAGCCCGTTATATCAACGGACTTTCTAGAATATTTATATGGCATGACTATCATAAACTAAATAATAATCTTTTAAATTTTTTATTAAATAAATGCTTTCAACTTCATCATCGACAAGCTCTAAAACTTCTTTGTCATATGAAATTCTAGCACATGTTCCACAGCTAGAGCTTAGTACTCTAGGTGTTGGGGATAAAATACACTCTATTCCCTTCTTCTCAATATTCCTATTAAATTTAATTGCTCCTGACTGTGAGAAAAAAATTACTATATATTTCATCTATTTTTCTGCCTTTATAGTGTAGTTTTCGTTTCCTTCAACTATACTAACAGAAAATCCTTTACTTGTCAAAAATTTCATTACATTTGTTTTAGCAGTATTATTATCCACTATTACTTCAATTGCTTCTGTATTATCATTTAAAGCCTGCTTTGTCATCAACACTGGTTGAGGACAAGAAGTTCCACTTGTATCTATTCTAATCATATAGACCTCCTATTATGCATTCTTTTTAGTGAATGTATTTACTAATGAAACAATTAGCACAAATGCAAAGCCTATTCCTACAGCAATTTGACCATTAACTGTTGGACCAGCAGCACTTGAAGCAAGACCAAAGTTATGTGCTACAGCAGCACCAACAATCATACCAAGAGCTGTAACTGCAGAGTCAGCATTTCCTTCTCCTGCAAGTATAAGCTGTCTTAATGGACAACCACTTAATAATACTGAACCCCATCCAACTAAAGCCATTCCTAGGAAGTTCCATAATCCATCAGTATGAGCTATAGGTTGCTCAGCAAAGCCTAAATTGAATTTGCCAATTACAAGATTTCCTACTATTGCAAATACAATGATTGCTATAAATCCAAGTAATAATGTGTATTCCTTAAACATAACTGCATCTCTTATTCCACCAACTGTGCAAAGTCTTGTTTTTTGTGCAAGTGCACCAACTACAAGTCCAGCTATTAATGAGATAATTAATGGAGCATGCATGCTTCCAGGACCCTTTTCACTAAAGAATATAAATGCTGGAGCAGCAATTAATAATGCTAATAAGCCTATTGTAAATATTGGGAATACATATCCATCAAAGCTTGATGTTTTATAATTTCTCTTTAATGTAAAGCCTTTATTTAAGAAGAATATTCCCACTAAAATACCACCTACAAATCCAACTAAACCAACTATGGCATTTAAGTCTCCACCAGCTATTCTAAGCATCATTCTCAATGGACATCCTAAGAACATTAATGCACCTATAATAACCGCCATACCTAAGAAAAATCTAGTTATTGGTGAAGAGCCACCCTTAGCTTGATATTCTTTGCTAAAGAATGACATTAAAAATGCACCAAGTACAAGTCCGATTATTTCTGGTCTTATGTATTGAACTACTTCAGCTCTATGCAAGCCTAATCCACCTGCTATATCTCTTTCAAAGCAAGCAATACAAAATCCCATGTTTGCAGGGTTTCCAAGTTTCACTAATATAACTGCTATAACACCAATGATAGCACCAGTCAAAATCATAGCCTTTTTACTTTCAAAAAAGGATAATTTTGCTTCAATTTTTTTACCTTCCATATAAGTCCTCCCTAATAAATAAATTAACTATAATATAAGTATATAAATAACATATATATTATAGTTAAAATAATATCAAAGGTAAAATGAAAATAAGTTATAAAAATACTTTAAGGTATGAAAATATTTCCAATTTAACAGTAGGAGTTCTTTAATATAAAAAAGCTCATATAAATAATCTATTTAACTCCTTGCATTTAAATAGCATATAAGCTAGAATATTACTATATATTTACTAAAAAGGGTTGGTGCTTAATTTGGACGATAATGTAAACATTGAAAAGCTATTAAAGACTGTTAGAATGGTCTCTCAAATAATGTTAGAAAGTGGTGCAGAGGCTTATAGAGTGGAGGATACCTGTACCTTTATTTGTCATTCCTTTGGTATAACTCAGGTTGATTCTATTGTTCTATCAACCGGACTTTACATTACAATTTCTCCACCAAACAAAGGAAATAGAACGGTTATTAGTAGAATTAAAAACAGGTCTATAGATTTATCAAAGCTAGATGAGGTTAATTCTATTTCAAGGCAAATTACAAGCAAGCAAATCACATTAGATGAAGCAATCATAAGATTAGAAGGCTTAAAGAATGATAAAAAAGTAAGTAAAAGTCCGTTTAAAATGTTCTATGGTGGTTTAGCAGCAGCATTTTTTACACTATTATTTGATGGTGGCATTATAGAATTTGCTATTGCTCTATTTAGTGGTATTATTGTTCAATTTGTTTCATCAAAGCTAAGAACTCTTGATTCTCATCAATTTTTCGTTGGATTTTTTGGAGCAGGAATTATATCAATAATAGCAATTGGAGCTACTTATTTACTCAAAACAGGTGATTATAATAAGATTATAGTTGGTGGTATGATGCCTCTTTTACCGGGATTATCAATGACAAATGCCATAAGAGATACGATGAGAGGTGACTTGATATCAGGTTTAGCTAGAGGAGCAGAAGCTTTATTAATTTCAACATCCTTAGCAGCTGGTGCAGGTGTTATTTTTGCAGTATCTTATTCTATTGGTATATTAGCATAAAAGGGAGGTTCTTATGATACTAGATTTAATTTATAGCTTTATCGCAACATTTTTCTTCGCATTAATAATGAATGCTCCTAGAAAAAGCTTGCTTTTATCATCATTAATTGCATCCCTAGGCTACTTTATTTATTCACTTTGTGTTAATATTAATCAACAGCTACTTGGATTCTTTTTCGGAACCTTAGTTATAGCTTTGCTTGGTGAAATATCTGCAAGAAAAATTAAGATGCCTGCTACTATATTTATATTCCCTGCGCTTGTCCCAATAGTTCCAGGACTTGGACTATATCAAATGATGCTTAAATTTGTTCAAAACGATATATATGAAGCCTTAGTTGTTGGTATAAACACTTTGTCTTATATAGGAGCAATGTCAGTTGCTATTGCTCTAGTAAGCTTAGTTCTCACTAAAGCACCAAATAAAATATATGGAAATCTAAAAAAATAAGTGTAAAATTTACACTTATTTTTTACTTAATTTTAGTTTGTATTATAGCAGTGACAACATGTTAAATGGTCATTAACCATTCCTATTGATTGCATGAAGGCATAGATTATTTTACTACCAACAAAATTAAATCCTCTTTTTTTCAAGTCCTTGCTGATTTTATCAGAAAGCTCTGTTTTAGCTGGAACATCTTCTTGTTTATCCCATGAATTAATTATTGGTTTATAATCAACGTATCCCCATAAATAATTATCTAGTGATCCAAACTCCTCACATAGCTTAAAATATGCTTTTGAATTGCCTATAGCAGATTTAATTTTAAGTTTATTTCTAATTATCCCACTATTTTGCATAAGCTCTTCTATTTTTTTATCATCATAATTCATTATAATCGCTGGATCAAAATTATCAAATGCTTCACAAAATGCATCCATTTTTTTAAGGATAGTAAGCCAGCTAAGTCCTGCTTGCATACCCTCAAGTATTAGCATTTTAAATAATTCTCTTTCATCATGAACAGGTATTCCCCATTTTTTATCATGATATTCCCTCTCGATGTCCGAATTTTCTGCCCATTTACATCTTTTTAGTTCATTCATAAGTATACTCCTTAACACTAATTATCATTTATCACTCCACCTAATCCTATGGATTGCTTTCCATATTTCTCACGTATTTTATCAACAGTATTGTCTATTTTCTCAAACTTCTCTTTATTAAAGGTATCCTTATCATCAAAAATGGTAAGCTGTTCAACTGAATGCTCACCGGATGTTAGATTTGAGCCTGTTATTGTAAGAGTACGAATTGGGGCTCTATCACTCCAACAGGAGCGTATAAGCTCCATTGATACATCTGATATTTCCTTGGTAATATTTGTTGGTGAGCTAAGTGTTTTTTGTCTTGAAATACTCTTAAAATTAGGATCCTTTATCGTAACTGATACAACATTACATTTAACACCATATCTACGCATACGGCTTGCTACCTCATCAGCAAGTCCTAAAACCTCAAATTTAATTTCTTCAAAGCCTACTAAATCATGATCAAAGGTAAGTCCATTACCTACAGATTTTACACTTTGTCTTTCTTGTGCTGGTCTAACTGGACTTTCATCAATGCCATTTGCATAATCATGTATCATCTCACCCATTTTCCCAAGTCTTTTAGCAATGCTTTCTCTGTTAGAATTTGCAAGGTCGCCTATAGTATTTATATACATCTTAGAAAGTGTTTCCTTAGCAGATTTACCAACATAAAGTAAGTCAGAAACAGGTAAAGGCCATACGATTTGCTTATAATTATCACGAGTTATAAGTGTTGTTGCATCAGGCTTTTTATAATCACTACCTAGCTTTGCAAAAACCTTATTAAATGATACCCCTACTGAAATTGTCAATCCTAATCGCTCTCTCACAGTTTTTCGTATCTTATCTGCTATTTCTACACCATTTCCAAATAAATGCTGTACTCCTGTAACATCAAGCCAGCTTTCATCTATTCCAAATGGCTCGACAAGGTCAGTAAACTCCTCATAAATCTTATTTACAAGTCGAGAGTATCTTTCATACTCATTGTGACGTGGAGGAACTAAAACTAGCTCAGGGCATTTCTTTTTAGCTTGCCAGATTGTCTCAGCAGTTTGAACCTTATATTTTTTTGCAAGCTCATTCTTAGCTAGTATAATACCATGTCTATTTTCTGGATTGCCAGCAACAGCCATAGGAACATCCTTAAGCTCAGGTCTAAAAATACATTCTACTGCTGCATAAAATCCATTTAAATCACAATGTAAAATTGTCCTATCCAATACCATCACCCCACTGACTTTTATTTATTTATATAAACATTAATTATCATTTAATATCTAATTATAATGCTATAAAATAAAACTGTCAAGGACAATGCGAATATTTGTTCTACTTATCCTTGACAGTTAATAATTTTTAAAATCTATCCCTGCTTTTCTTGCTTGACTACATAGCAGTCTTACATTTAATTTATATAATTTGCCGTCCTTTATGAAGTGTGTTCCACATTGTCTGAATTGAAAGTGAGCATTGTTCTCAATGCACTGCTCTCTAATCGCTAAGACCCAGTCATAATCCAATACTCTTGCATTAAGGTCTGACTCACCTCCGACTACTACTAATTCAACATCCTTCAAATGATTGGATAAATCAATTTTTTCAATTAGTGGCTGACATATTATATTTTTATGCTTAATTGGAAGTTCATCAAATATTGATAAGCGATAATTGGCTGATTCTTGATTCTCAACAATACAGCCTACTACTACATTGTCATATCCATCACCCCAGTCATCTGGTATGCATTTTGAAAATCTTTCAATTCTTTTCGTTAAGAATATAAATGTTAAATCAGAACGCTCTTTCATCATTTTCCAGCATTCATCACGCCACTCATCCGCATCCTCAATCAAAAAATCTGTTGAAAAACACAAATAAACAATTTGTCCAGATTTAATTTTGTATTCACCTTTTTTATTCTTAGCCACAGGAGCGTAAAATTGTTCTGTTTTTACAATCAGATTTGTGTCTATGCCACGTCTGCTATCACCTTTGTGAATATAACAAAATTTGCAACCCTCACTATATTTATGACAACCTCTCCACGGATTCCACATAGCCATTCTATTATCCTCTTAAAATTTAGATTTTTCATAATTATATGGAATACTTGTCCCTACTACTACATCTTCAATTTTTTCTATTATAAGCCAGTCATCCATATTTCCTTGATGGTCAAAAGCAAGTGGTGGTTCAATTTTTTGCACATTTTCAAACTCTACAAGACATAAACACTTTTTATGCCATCTCTCACGCTGTTTCTCTGTAAGAGCTAATTTACTTTGATTTTCATTAAAAATTTGGATAATTTCATTATCTGATAGCTTAACATAGTTAATAACAGATTTGACAGTTGCAAATGCTGATATTTGCGCAGTTCCTTTTTCCATGAAATACAATTTTTCACTTTCAAATACTCTACTATGAGGTATTTTTCGTCCTGCTGCACCTCTTACTACCATAGTTTTTGTTCCTGATAAGATTTTGTATAATGTACGTTCTCCTGTTTTTCCTGCGTTATCGCAGTACACTAAATGTACCATATCTTCCCTCCTACTTTTAATTAATTATAATCTTATTACATATCAATTCTCTTCTATATCAATCTATCCCCTAAACATCTCATTTATTAACTATATTTAAGGTTTTTCTGTAAAAGCCTCTTCTCTCTTTTTCTCGAACTCCTCCATCACTTTTGGTAAATTATCCTCTGAGATTAAATTTGCTGGAAAAAATGTGACTGACAAAGAGTTTGCCCATATAGCAGGCTCATTTTCTCTTTTATCTGATGTTGGAATCAATCTTATACTATACTTGCTTACATTAATCTTTTGTTCTCTTAGTGACTTTTCAAGTTCTCTAGCAACCTCTGCAATCTTATCATATGAGACATTATCAGTGTATATAACTACATCAGCTTCTAGTAAAGCTGGTGGATTATAGATATCTAACTCCATGTCAAGTTGTAGTTTATTTAGATCTATATCTTTTTCATTATTTTCTTCTACAAGGCGAAATCTAGTATTTTCAAAATCATAATTTAATTTATTTTTAATCATTTCATCTGCCTTGACTTTAAGCTCACTTTCTAATCTTCTCAAAGTTGTAAAATTATTTGCAACCTCATATGCATAGTCATCTTCCTTAATATTTCCATAACTGTCAGAATAAATTGTAAATGCAGTATCTTTACTTGTTTTAGACTGTACGAATACTCCATATCTGTCAAATTTAAAATTATAATATACTTTTTCTATTTCTAAATCTAACTCACTATAATTTAAATCAATATACTTTACAGCTGCCTTTTTTACAATGTATTTAGATATAGGATTTCCAACTAATCCATTTACAATAAAGAATATTACTACAATAACTGCTAATACTGCTACAATGCTTAATATCATTTTAATCTTCATTTTACACGCCCTCCTAATTACAACAATCATCACTAATTCAACTTATTATCAAATGTACCAAGATGTAATATTTGAATACATATTTAAATAACTGGACATCTTATAATTGTTCTTAATTTTTCTGGTGATGTTTTTCTTTTATCTGATAAATAGATTTCATTCCACAATCCATTTATAGAAAGTTCTTTCTCTTTCATAAAATTTTCAATTTTTACATACGTACTCTTAACAGTATTAAAGGGACCAATATGAAGACATTGGATGCATTTTCCCTCATTAAGTTCTTCAAGACTCACATTATAGAGTAAGGGTAAATTTTTTCCTTTCTCTTCCACAATTTTTATTGCAGTTTTAATTAAATCACCATCAACAAAATCAGGTTGTAATATAAACAATTTCCATGCAAATTTTTTATCAGTATCAATAAGCCAAGATTGACATTGAAGCGGAGGAACAACAAACTCAAAAAAACCTTTTGGTATATTTGTGTTTTTGATTCTATGTATCATTTTTATTGTATATGCAACATTATATAAGGCTTCAACTGCCTCTTTAAACATGGTTTCACTCGGATGTCCCTCGCCATCTATCATTAAATAGTTAAATTTTGGCACATTAATAATTGATATAGTATTCTCCTTAGCAGAAAATAGATCTTTATATAATTTCTTTAAATCTATTGCAGCCATGACTTTACACCTCAATTACTTTCTTAACTTGATAACGTAAGATAGTTTTTCTCTTTTCTTCTACAGTTTTTCTTGCATCACTAAGATATATTTCTCTGTGATAGTAATTAATTCTTTCTAATTGATTTTTATTTACAAAAGCATTCATTTTTTCAAAAGATTCAGGCTCACTATCAAATGTACCAAGATGTAATATTTGAATACATTCATGTTCTTCTACTGTTTCAAATCTTACTTCTTTTAATAATATGTTTGGCTTTTTTTTGTTAACTTCTACATATGCTGATTCAAATATTTCTTTTGTAATAAAATCAGGCTGTTTAATCATTATTGTATAAACAAAGCTATCCTTATCTAGGGGATTGGCTGGATTAGAAGATGTCCATACACCTTCAAGTGGAAATATTGTAAAATCATCATATTCTGGTTTCTTTGATTGCTCTAAGCTAGCATATAATTTTTTATACTTCATTTTAATAGCATAAGCAAGTGAGTAAAGAACAGAAACTCTTTCAGAAAAATCTTCTTTGTTAGGATTTCCTTCTCCATTAATCATAATAAAATTCTGAGATGGCATTGTTATAAGTGATGCTTTGTCCTCTATGCTATAAAGCTCTTTTTCGTGTTTCTTATATTCATATTTCATATAAATTATTATCTCCTTTAGAAGTGTGCAATTTATATATTTGATTATACATTTTGCTGTAATAATCTCTTTACACTATCTTTAAAAGTATTATAGCATATATAACTTGAAACCCTGTGTCATGTTATATATTTATTTTTAATTTTTTTTATTTTTTCTTTAACTTCCTTACGAATTGCTTCAGGTTCTATAACTTCAACTTTATCGCAGAAGGATAAAATAAAACTATATAGCCAATCGTTGTTTGGTAGAGATGCTTCCACTAATAATTTTCCATCTTCTCTTTCTGTAATTGAGTCAAAATAATCATAAACCTTGAAAGCCAATTCTTTTTCAAAAATAAGCTTCAAAGAAATTAATTCTTCTTGAGATTGTTCTAAATCAACAAATATCTGTGAAGGTGCTTGTCTTATAAAACTATCCTGGATACTTATACCTCCACCTTTTCCTTGTGTGGCGTATATTGGAATACCTGCGGAACTCAATATATCAATATCTCTATAAATCGTTCTTACAGAAACCTCAAAATGCTTGGCTAATTGGGGAGCAGTCATACTTCCTTTTTCTAATAATAAATAGATCATTTTAAAATATCTATTTTCAGCTATCTTAATCACCTCTTTTATTTTATTAGCATAATTTTAAATCTTATATCTCATTGTTCTTCATTCTAACTAAATATTGCATCATGTTATCGTCATCACTTTGATTATACTCATAAGCTAAATGTTTAGCAACTGCTGGTGCAACTGTACGGAAAAGCTCACAGGCAGTAAATATAGATTCCCAAAGATTTTCATAGTTTAAATAGGTTTTTAAATACTTTTCATATAATTCCACAGGAAGGTATTTTTTAAAATATTTACCCCACATGCCAGATGTAACTGAAAAATCTGTATTTATTCCAATGTACCACTCTAACATTTTGTCAAGCTCAATATGTACAACTTCATTATACATTCGACTTACATAAGGGATTTGATCACGTACTATACCCTTAGCAACATTATTTAAACACCACCAAAATTCATTACAACAGCCAACATATTTAGGCTTACTTGGTCTTTTAATCCAGTAATCTTTATCGTTTGATGGTGGAATTTGTGGTAATATATTATCCTTATCTAAAAGTGGAACAGTTAAGCTATCCAATATATATCCTTTTTCAGCTTCTTCCTTTATTTCTATATGTAAATCAATACGAGTACCATCCTTAAATAGCATTAGCCATGTATAAGAACGAGTAAAATCTGCATTTAGCCCCCAACCAAGATCATTTGAATCTGGTTCCTGTACTATTGCTATATCACCAAAAATTGAAATCCATGTCTTGTCTGCTAAAAACGATTCTGTTTCTGTCACAACATAAACAATATCATAATCTTGATGTTTATCCTTTTTTACATTAGGATTTGCTCTCGAGCCATTCATATAAACTGCTCTAATTCGCTCATCTTCCTTCGCGATATTTAATATTAAATCAAACATTTCTTGTTCCGTTCTCATTTTATCTCTCCTCTTTAAAATTTACATAATTCAATAAATTTAGTTGCCGATGCTGATAGTGTTCTTCTTTTTAGATATGCGTAGGCTATACTTCTTTCAGGTAATGGCTCTTCTAACTTAATTTCGTGCAATAAGCCTTGATTTAAATATTCAGTTGAAAACTCCTTTATTACACAGGAAATACCTAAATTAACCTGTGCTAGCTTTAATAGTAGCTCATGTGCTCCTAATTCTATTTTTGGCTGTAATAATATACCACTTTTTGCAAAATGCTTATCTACAAATTGTCTTGAGCTAGTATTTTTCTCTATAAGAATAAGAGGCATCTGGGATATTTCCTTATAAGAATAAACCTTATCGTCTTT
>JBPOHM010000330.1:0-6763 GCA_052035585.1 Bacillota bacterium | reverse complement strand
AATCATATACTGGACAGTTCTTGAAAAAATATTTAAAATAAGTAATAATTAAAGAATTTTACAATGATGGATATAAAACGATAATACTATTTGTCGATTTATATCCTTTATTTATTGAATCATAATTAATTTTATGATAATATGTTCATAAAGAGAGATTATTGAGAGTAAGACTTCAAGATTGTAAGGAAAAATGATAAAACTTTATCAGTTCTATATTAAATAGGGAAGGAAGTATACTCATCATGAATAAAAGTAAGAAAAAATATAAATTAGATATTTTTAATATTAGAAAATTATTATCACGTTCTACAATTAATTCGCATGACTTCAATCCTAAGAAGGTAGCATTGAGGATATCTGTACTATACCTTATTGTGGGCACATTATGGATATTAATATCAGATAGATTTCTTCTTTTATTTTCATTTAACTATAATTTGATGCATGTAATAAGTGTGTCTAAAGGATTTTTCTATGTAATGCTAACTTCTCTTATGCTTTATGTTTTAATAAAGCTATCCTTTCAAAAAATTCAAAATACTAACAAAATGTTGACAAGACAGACTGAACAGCTAAAACAAATCGCGTATAAGGATTCATTAACAAATCTTCCAAACAGAGTTGCATTTTATGATACAGCAAAAGCATATATAGATAATTGTAATGGAGAAAAATATGCTTTAATTATTCTTGATATAGATAATTTAAAATACATAAACGATACCTTAGGGCATGACTTTGGAGATGAAATAATAATTAAAGCAGGAAAAATTTTATCAGATTCATTAGATAATAATAAGCTATTATATAGAGTTGGTGGAGATGAATTTATTATATTTATAACTCATTACGAGGCTGTTGATGAAATAGAAAGCTATGTAAATAAAATGTTAAAGTCATTAAGCATTCCATTTGATATCTCTGATAACATTACAAATATTACAGCTTCCTTTGGTATTTCACTATACCCATGCCATGCTCAAGACGTAGATACACTTCTTAAATATGCTGATTTAGCCTTGTATAAAGCAAAATCGATAGCACGTGGTGGATATATTATTTATAGTCATGATATCAGCGAAAATGTTCAAGAGAGAGTTACTCTTATAAATGAGCTTAGAGGAGCATTAGATAATAGAGAATTTAGTCTATTTTATCAACCTCAAATAAACTTAGAAACAGGCGATATTGATACATTAGAAGCATTAATTAGATGGAACAATAAAAAAATGGGATATGTTTCTCCATTGAAATTTATTAATGTTGCAGAAGAGACTAATCTAATTAATAAAATAGGAGATTGGGTGCTGCTAAATGCCTGTTGCTTTCTAAAGAGTCTTCATGAACAAGGCTATTCTAAGATCTCAATGGCAGTGAATATTTCAATTATTCAACTTTTGCAAAATGATTTTATAGAAAAGATAAAAAGGGTAGTTTCAAAGGTGGGCATAGATCCGAAATTTATTGAATTAGAAATAACTGAATCTGTATTAATTGAATCCTATGAAGAAATTAAGGACAAGCTTATACAGTTGAAGTCAATGGGTATTAAAATTGCACTTGACGATTTTGGTAATGGATATTCCTCACTTAGTTATCTGACACATATTCCAATTAATACTTTGAAAATTGATAAGAGCTTCATTGATACAATTACAAGTGAAAATGATCAGCAATCACTAACAGGTATGATTATAATGATTGGACGTAAACTAGGCTTATCAATTGTTGCTGAGGGAGTAGAAACAGATACTCAATTATTATATCTTAAAAACCATGCTTGTCATAAAATTCAAGGCTATTATTTTTATAAGCCTTTACCAAAAGATGATATTATTACTTTACTTAATAATAGAAATAAAATTAATTAATAAGAAAAGGGCAAAATCCATACAGATTATGCCCTTGTTTAATTATTAAGCTTCTACAATGTCAATGCTTTTATAGTATTCCTCTAAAATTATTTCTGCAATTTCTAATGCTGCATTTTTCTTTATAAAATTCTTTTGATTTCTTTTAATATCCTTTATCTTTTTACAATTATCAGCTAACAAGTCTTCTACAACAGAAGGTAGCTTTTTAGTGCTTCTGCAAACTACACCTAAACCATACTTTGCTACATAATCAGGATTTTTAGCTTCCTGTCCCTTTAAAGAGCCTGTAACAATTACTGGTTTATTTAAATTTATTGCTTCCATTAAAACATTAGGACTAGCTCTTACTACCATTATATCAGCTTCACTCATGTGCTTTTTAATTTCTTTAGTAAATCCAAGTATGTTAACACGATCTCCATATGAAGATAATTCCTTTTCTAAGAAGCTTTTTAATATTTTATTATTACCAGCAATAACAGTAACACGGCTGTTTTCTGTTTTTAGCAAGGCCTCTGAGATTTTTAAGATTTGTGTAGAGCCTTGGCTACCACTTACAATAAGAAAATTTAATTTATCCTTCAAAGCAAATTCTGATTCATCATTGTTCTGTTCAAGTCCTTCACAAAATTCAGCTCTAACAGGAAAGCCTGTAAGTCTTAATTTCTCTTCTGGGAGTCCAACTGAAAGCATTGTTTGCTTTGATTCAAGAGATGGACAAATAGTACAGGTTGAACGTTTATCACCCCATAAAGGAGTAACATTATCAAGGTCTGCAATCACTGGAATGAATGGGATATTTAAATTATTTCTTTTTAAAATATTTAATACTGATCCTAGGAAAAGCGCATGAACAGATATAATAATATCTGGTTTTATCTCATTAATATGCTGCATTAGCTTTTTATTTATCATATAACTAAAGCTTGCTACTGTAGGACGCACCATATAATCACCAAGCTTATAAACTAAAGACCATAAAGCTGGTGTGTACACAGCAAAAAAATTATATGAGTTTCCAGTCCAAGTAACAAATGAATTTCCTAACGAAAAACCATCTATAACACTAAACTCTACATTTGGATTTAAAGCTCTTATTTGATGCTTTAATGATTCGGTTATACTTTTATGACCAGAACCAGTTTTTTCAGCGGATAGAAACATGATTTTAATATTAGGATTTCTCCCGCTTATTTTATTTGATTCTAAAGTTTCTTTTTCCATAATACCTCCTAAGATGAAGCAAAGCTTTAGCCTTCAGCCTCATTAAGCCTTTTACGCTCTTCCTTTTCTTCACTTTTTTGCATAATATTCATAATTCTTGGTCTATTAAAACGTTGTATCATAATATAAGGAACATTTAAAATTACAGCTAAGATAAAGATAAAGCTTTCCATATCTTCATTAAACCAGGATGAAAATATAACTACTGATATAACAATCATCCAGTGACATAGCTCTGAGCGATAAGATTCAACTATATACTTTTTTAAATACTCAATGTTAAAGGATGGAAGCTTCTTTTTAGGAAAGCTCTTTTTAATAAAATCACTTAATTCTGGTAATTTATCCTTCCACCTTCTTATGTTAAAAAGCTTTTGATATATAGTACCTCCATGCTCCCACTTTCTTTCTCTAAATAGCCATTTTGTATATATGAAAATACTTTCAGGTAAAATCATAGACACAGCAGTATTAAGTATGGACAAAATTGCAAATAATAATATATTTCTAGAAAATATAAAGTCTTTCATAACAATTCTCTCCTTAAATAATCTAAGATTCAAATGCAGCCTTGCTAGAAAACTCTTCTTGTAGTAAGTAAATATACTTTCCAAGTATCTCAACACAGGTTTGCAATTCTACCTCTGTTATTTTAGAAATTGCTCTTTTTTCTGCTTCATATGTGTGTAGAATTTTATTCTTACCAAACTCTTTTCCGGCCTCAGTTAAACGAATAATTTTATGATTTCTAGTACCAGGAACTGTTTCTAAATAAACATGGCCCTTTTTAATTAAATTTATAATAACAGAGTTTACGGTTTGTTTTGGTAATGACAGCATACTGCTAATGCTTTGCTGAGTATATTCACCATCTGTAACCATTAATGCATACATTATTCGAAACTCACTATCAGAAATTCCAAACTTAACTGCAATGTTTTTATATAGATTACTTAGTTCTTTTTCCTTTTGTTTTAATATTTCTAGTGGACTTTTTATTTTATCATTCATTAAACCACATCCTTATCATTACTTTATTTATAATGTGTATGACTGTCCAAACAATTGTATTATAGTCCGAAATCGGATACTTGTCAAGCTTAATAAATCTAACAATATTGTATCTATGTGTCGAAATTATTTTATAAAAAAATTACATTTTTCTTATTGACATTTTTTTATTAAAGTAATATACTATTAATATAATAATAAAGCAATTGTTTAATCGTTAAATTGTAATAATAATTACATAGAAATAAGGAGCTAAAAATATGAAAAAAACAATTAAATTACAAGATTTAGACTGTGCTAACTGTGCAGCAAAAATAGAAAATGCAATTTCACAAATAGAAGGTGTACTTAGTGTTAAAGTTAACTTCATGACTCAGAAAATGACTTTTGAAGCAGTTGATGATAAATTTGATGAGCTATTAAATCAAGCACAAAAGGTTGCAAATAAATTTGAGAAGGATTTAGTATTTTTAGTATAATTGATTATAGAAAGTAGCAGTGGGTTATATTAAAATCCACTGCTATTTTAGCTAAAGGAGGATTATGTAGATTGAGTAAAAAAGAAAAAAGGCTTTTAATGAATATTATAATAGCTGGAGCAATATTTTTATTAGCATTACCTATCCATTTTAGTGAAGAATTAGGTATTACAATTTTACAAGTATCTATTTTTAGTTATATAGAGATTTTAGCATTTTTAGTAGCCTATATTATAATCGGTGGAGAAATTTTATCTAGAGCCTTTAGCAATATAAGAAATGGTCAAGTTTTTGATGAAAATTTCTTGATGAGTATTGCTACAATTGGAGCTTTTGCTCTTGGGGAATATGCAGAGGGCGTTGCAGTTATGTTATTTTATCAAGTTGGAGAGCTTTTCCAATCATATGCTGTATCTCGTTCTCGTCGCTCTATAGCTGAGTTAATGGATATTCGTCCAGATTATGCAAATTTATTGAAGGATGGAAGCTTAATTCAAGTTGATCCAGATGAAGTAGCTATAGGAGATACTATTGTTGTTAAAGCAGGTGAAAGAATACCATTAGACGGTATAATTATAGATGGACGTTCTGCTTTGGATACTTCAGCACTTACTGGTGAATCAATACCACGTGATGTTGAAGCTGGTGATAGTGTTATTAGTGGTTGTATAAATCAGACTGGTAAATTAACTATTGAAGTAACTAAAGTGTTTGGAGAATCAACTGTTTCAAAGATTTTAGAGCTTGTAGAAAATGCTTCGGATAAGAAAAGTAAAAGTGAGAATTTCATCACAAAATTTGCTCGTTATTATACACCAGTAGTTGTATATGCAGCAATAGCACTTGCTATTGTACCTTCACTTATTATTGGTGCATCATCATTAGATGTTTGGAAGGTCTGGATTTATAGAGCACTTTCATTTTTAGTAATTTCTTGCCCTTGTGCATTGGTTATTTCTGTTCCTCTTAGCTTTTTTGGTGGAATTGGTGGAGCTTCCAAATCTGGTGTATTAGTAAAGGGAAGTAACTACTTGGAAATGCTTGCTGATACAGAAATAGTGGTATTTGATAAGACTGGCACATTAACCAAGGGTAATTTTGTTGTAAGTGAGATTAATACTGTCAATATGAGCAAGGATGAATTGTTAGAATTAGCTGCATATGCAGAGGATTCCTCAAGTCACCCGATTGCTTTAAGTATTAAAAAGGCATATGGAAAGCCTATAGATATTGCAGTAATAAAGGATGTAGAAGAAATAGCTGGGCATGGTGTTCAGGCAACGATAAATGGTAAGCTAGTTTTAGTAGGCAATATGAAGCTTATGAAGCTAAAGAATATACAGTATGAAGAAAATACTTACACAGGTACTGTTGTTCATATAGCAATAGATGGATTATACTGTGGAAATATTATTATTGCTGATGAGATAAAAGAGGACTCAGCACAAGCAATTCGAGACTTAAAAGCAGCTGGAATTAAGCAAACAGTTATGCTTACAGGTGATTCTGAAGCTATTGGTAAAAATGTAGCTGAACAATTAAATTTAGATAAGGCATACACAGAGCTACTTCCAGCAGATAAGGTAGAGCAGCTTGAAAAGCTAATGAAGGAAAAGGGTTCGAAGTCTATGTTAGCATTTGTAGGTGATGGTATTAATGATGCTCCAGTTTTAGCAAGAGCAGATGTAGGAATTGCTATGGGGGGACTTGGTTCAGATGCTGCAATAGAAGCAGCTGATATAGTGATTATGACAGATGAGCCTTCTAAAATTGCTAAGGTTATGAAGATAAGTAGGAAAACTTTAAGAATTGTAAAACAAAACATTGTCTTTGCATTAGGTGTTAAGGCTATAGTTTTACTACTTGGTGCACTTGGATATGCAGATATGTGGGGAGCAGTATTTGCTGATGTGGGTGTTTCAGTTATAGCAATACTAAACTCTATTCGTGCACTAAACGTTCCAGAATAGACAGTAATATTTTTCTTAGCCTTTATATTTTATGAAAACTTATTAGAAGAATTTAAAAATACAAAAAAAGAAGAAATTTTATGAACTGACCTTTGTCAAGTAGACAATTAAATTAATTAAAGTTTATATTATGATGCATGATTTCTAAATTCAATAGGAGTCATGCATTTTAATCTTTTTTGAAATCTCTTTTCATTGTAAA
>JBPOHM010000014.1:0-7929 GCA_052035585.1 Bacillota bacterium | reverse complement strand
ATAAGGATGAAAATATACCTGATATTAAAGAGATAAAGATAGATGGAATTGATGCTATATTTAGTGCAAGAGATTTAGCTGTAATTGGCAAAATTGCTGATAAGTTTGGTAGAGAACCAAATATTATGGCAATAGACTTTGATAAGCTGATTGAAAACGAAAAGGACAAGAATATTATTACAATGCACAAATATTTTTCATCAGTTGAGCCAACCTATAAGAATAAATATACTGGAATCTTTAAAGATTATAATCTAATAATGATTACTGCTGAAGCATTTTCACATTTAGCTATAGACAAGGAATTGACACCAACATTATATAAGATGGCTAATGAAAGCTTTGTATTTAATAATTTTTATACTCCTATATGGGGTGTTAGTACCTCTGATGGAGAATATGTTGCTTGCCAAAGCTTAATACCAAAGTCTGGAGTTTGGAGCTTTAAAACTTCTGGTGATAATTATTTGCCTTTTGTGATGGGTAATCAATTTAGAAAGCTAGGCTATACAACACGTGCATATCATAATCACTATTATGATTATTATCGAAGAGATTTATCTCATCCTAATATGGGTTATGATTATAAGGGTGTTGGAAATGGACTAGAAATAAAAGAATCATGGCCTGAATCAGATTTGGAAATGATAGATGTAACAGTACCAGAATATATTAATGATGAAAAATTCCATACATATTATATGACAGTAAGTGGTCATAAAAATTATACTTTTTATGGAAACTATATCGCTAGTAAAAATAAAGAGCTAGTTGAACATTTAGATGCCTCTGAACCTGTGAAGGCTTATTTAGTATGTAATATTGAGCTTGATAGAGCTATGGAATCGCTACTTAAGCAATTAGAGGAAAAGGGTATATTAGATAAGACAGTTATTGTAATTAGTGCAGATCATTATCCATATGGATTAGAAAAGCACGAAATAGATGAAATCGCAGGACATAAGGTTGAGGAAAACTTCGAATTATATAAAAACTCTTTAATTATATGGGCAAGTGGAAGAGAAACTGTAGTTGTAGATAAACCTTGCTCAAGCCTTGATATAATACCAACTATATCAAATTTATTTGGCTTAGAATATGATTCAAGGTTGTTAATGGGAAGAGATATATTCTCAAGCTCTGATCCATTAGTAATTTTTTCAAATAGAAGCTTTATAACAGATAAGGTTATGTATAATGCAAAAACCAAAGAGCTTATAAATTTAACTGGAAAAGAGCTTGAAGAGGATTATATTAAAAACATGAATAAAATAGTTTCTGCAAAGTTTGCTTTCTCAGCAGAAATATTAGATAGAGATTATTACTCATATGTATTTAATCCTAGTAAAAAATAAATAGTTTTTTGCTTATAAAAATAAATAAATTAAAATATAAATTAAAAAAATTAACAATATATAGTTATAACATAATAATAAAAAGATAGTAAAAGACTTGAATTGATGGTATAATTAGAAAGAATTAAATTAATATATAAAAGCAATTTTAGGAGGATTAAAATGGTAAATAATAGCAGAATATCAGATGCTATGACTATCAAATTAGACAATAAGCTACCTGAATATCCAGTGTTTAAAGAGGGAGTCAGAAGAGCACCAAAGCGTGAGCTCAATTTAAACGAGAGAGAAATAAAGTTAGCATTAAAAAATGCCTTGAGATATGTTCCAGAGGAGCTTCATGAGGTGCTTGCGCCTGAGTTTCTAGATGAGCTTATGACAAGAGGTAGAATCTATGGATATAGATTTATGCCAAAGGAAAGAATTTATGGTAAGCCTATTGATGAGTATAAAGGAAAATGTATTGAGGGTAAAGCATTCCAAGTTATGATGGATAATAACCTTGACCATGCTATAGCATTGTATCCATATGAGCTAGTTACATATGGTGAAACTGGACAGGTATGTCAAAACTGGATGCAATATCAGTTAATTAAAAAGTACTTAGAAGAACTAACAGATGAGCAAACTTTGGTTGTTATGTCTGGACATCCTTTAGGATTGTTTAAATCAAGTAAAACAAGTCCAAGAGTAACTATAACAAATGGACTTATGATTGGTATGTTTGATAATCCACATGACTGGGCAAATGCCACAGCTATGGGTGTGTCAAATTATGGACAAATGACAGCAGGTGGATGGATGTACATAGGACCACAGGGAATAGTTCATGGAACATTTAATACTATTCTTAATGCTGGTAGAAAGGTATTAGGAATACCAGATGATGGTGATTTAGCAGGTCATCTATTTGTTACATCAGGTCTTGGTGGTATGAGTGGAGCTCAACCTAAGGCTATAGAAATAGCAAATGGTGTTGGTATAGTTGCTGAGGTTGACTATTCAAGAATACAAACAAGATATGAGCAAGGTTGGGTAAGCAAAATCAGCTCTAATTTAGAAGAAGTATTTGCAATTGCAAAAGAATATATGGATAAAAAACAAACTATATCTATAGCTTATCATGGAAATATAGTTGATTTACTTGAGTATGCAGTAAAAAATAATGTTAAGATAGATCTTTTATCAGATCAAACTTCATGCCATGCTCCATATGATGGAGGATATTGTCCTCAAGGCATAAGCTTTGAAGAGAGAACAGAAATGATAGCTAATGATAAGCCAAGATTTATTGAATTAGTTAATAAATCTTTAAGACATCATTTTGAATTGGTTAA
Source organism: Bacillota bacterium (assembly GCA_052035585.1). Taxonomy (GTDB): domain Bacteria; phylum Bacillota; class Clostridia; order Tissierellales; family Sedimentibacteraceae; genus UBA1535. Next base: position 5,237 of record JBPOHM010000014.1, on the reverse strand, counting down.
GACTTTAGTTGATAGAGGAACTTATTTCTTTGATTATGGTAATGCATTTATGAAGGCATGCTTCGATGCTGGAGCTAAGGAAATAGCTAAAAATGGTGTTGATACAAGTGAAGGCTTCATTTTCCCTTCATATGTTGAAGACATAATGGGACCTATGTTATTTGATTATGGTTATGGACCATTTAGATGGTGTTGTTTAAGTGGAAATCCAGAAGATTTAAGAAAAACTGACCGTGCAGCAATGGAAATAATTAATCCAAATAGAAGAGGACAAGACAGAGATAACTATATTTGGATAAGAGATGCTGAGAAAAACAAGCTTGTTGTAGGTACACAATGTAGAATATTATATCAAGATGCTTTAGGAAGAAGAGATATTGCTCTTAAATTCAATGAGATGGTTAGAAATGGTGAAATAGGTCCAGTTATGCTTGGAAGAGACCATCATGATACAGGTGGAACAGATTCACCATTTAGAGAAACATCAAATATATATGATGGTAGTAATATCACTGCTGATATGGCAGTTCAATGCTATGTTGGTAATGCTGCTAGAGGTATGAGCTTAGTTGCTCTTCACAACGGTGGTGGTGTAGGTATAAGCAAGTCAATAAACGGTGGCTTTGGTATGGTGCTTGATGGAAGTGAAAGAGTAGATAATATACTAAGAACAGCTATTCCATGGGATACTATGGTAGGTGTTTCAAGACGTTCATGGTCAAGATGTGAAAACTCTATAGAAACAAGTATTGAGTACAATAAAATAACAGAAGGAAAAGACCATGTTACAATACCATATGTAGCAAGTGATGATTTAATAGAAAGAACATTTAAAAATTATAAAAAATAATATTATTGAAATAATATTGTGCGTATGATAAAGAAAGGGAAATTAAAATGAATAGAATAGTAGAATGTGTGCCAAATTTTAGTGAAGGCAGAGATTTAGAGAAGGTTGAGAAAATAGTACAAGCATTTAGAGCTAAAGAAAATGTGAAATTATTAGACTATAGTACTGATAAAGATCACAATAGATGTGTTGTTACAGTAGTTGGAGAGCCAAAGGCTCTAAAGGCAGCTATGATTGAAGCTATAGGTAACGCTATTAGTGTAATAGATATGACAAAGCATGAAGGTCAGCACCCTCGTATGGGAGCGGTTGACGTTGTACCATTTATTCCAATTAGAAATGTTACTATTGAAGAAGCTGATGCATTAGCTAAGGAAGTAGCTAAGGAGGCATCAGAAAAGTATGGTTTGCCTTTCTTCTTATATGAAAAATCTGCATCTGCACCACATAGAGAAAATTTAGCTAATATAAGAAAAGGTCAATTTGAAGGTATGGCTGAAAAAATGAAGGATGAAATGTGGAAGCCTGATTTTGGTCCTTCTACTATACATCCTACTGCTGGAGTGACAGCAATTGGAGCAAGAATGCCACTTGTTGCATTTAACATAAATTTAGGAACAAGTGATTTGTCTATAGCAGATAAAATTGCTAAGCAAGTAAGACATCTAAGTGGTGGGTTTAGATATGTTAAAGCAATGGGAGTTGAGCTAGAGGATAGAAAAATAGTTCAAGTTTCAATGAATTTAACAGACTATACAAAATCAGCAGTTTATAGAGTGTTTGAAACAGTTAAAATGGAAGCACAAAGATATGGTGTTAATGTTGTAGGAAGTGAAGTTATAGGCTTAGTTCCAATGCAAGCTTTGATTGATTGTGCTGAATATTATTTAAGAATTGAGAACTTTAGTATAGATCAGATTTTGGAAACAAGATTATAAAATGATGTAAGCTTTAGCCCTTAAGAAAGGAATAGAACTTAATATGAAAAAACTAATAATTAAAAATGCTTCTGAACTTGTTACTTGTAAGGGTAATGCACCTAAACGAGGTAAGGAAATGTCAGATATAGGTATGATAAAAAATGGAGCTATAGTAGTTGAGGATGGAATAATTGTAGCAGTTGGCACTACTGATGAAATTTTATCAAAATACGATGAAAGTAACTATCAGATTATTGATGCCTCAAATAAAGCAGTATTACCAGGCTTTATTGATTCACATACTCATTTTATCTTTGGTGGATATAGAGCAGATGAATTCTCTTGGAGATTAAGAGGAGATACTTATATGTCCATTATGGAAAGAGGTGGAGGAATAACTAATTCTGTTAGAGCTACAAGAGCTGAGTCCTTAGAAAATTTAGTAGAAATTGGAAGAACTAGATTGCATAAAATGCTGCAATTTGGAGTAACTACTGTTGAAGGAAAGAGTGGATACGGTCTTGACCTAGATACAGAGATAAAACAGCTTGAAGCCATGAGAATTCTAAATTCAGAGGAAGCAATCGATATAGTTCCAACATTTTTAGGACCACACAGTGTTCTTCCTGAATATAAGGGAAAAGAAGATGAGTTTATTGATTTTATGATAAATGATGTCTTGCCTGTTGTTAAGGAGAAAAACTTAGCAGAATTTGCAGATATCTTTTGTGAGAAAAATGTATTTTCAATAGAACAATCAAGAAGATTTTTAAAGGCAGCTAAAGCTTTAGGTCTAAAAATAAAAATACATGCAGATGAAATTGTACAATTAGGAGGAGCTGAGCTAGCAGCAGAGCTAGGAGCTGTATCAGCAGACCATTTATTGCAAGCCTCTGATAAGGGTATAAAGGACATGGCTGAGGCTGGAGTTGTTTGTTCATTATTGCCAATTACAGCATTTTCATTAAAAGAGGAGTATGCTAGGGGTAGATATATGATTGATAACAACTGTGCTGTTGCTCTTGCTACTGACTTAAATCCAGGTAGTTGTTTTTCAAACTCAATACCTCTTTTAATAGCAATTTCTGCTATACAAATGAAATTGTCAATAGAAGAGATAATAACAGCTCTAACTATCAATGCTGCAGCTGCTGTTGGTAGAGAAAATACAATAGGAAGTCTTGAGGTTGGAAAGAAAGCAGATATAATTATACTAGAATATCCTTCAATACACTTCTTACCTTATCATGTTGGAGTAAATATTGTAGAAAAGGTTATAAAGAACGGAGAGCTTATTTCCTTATAAATTATTAATATAATTAAAAGAAAGGTATGTAAATTATTATGAAAGAAATGAAATTAGTTGATTTTGCTGCACAAACTGCTTCAGCAGAGCCGGTTCCAGGAGGTGGAAGTATAGCAGCTGTAAGTGGAGCTTTATCTGCAGCACTTACTGAAATGGTAGCAAATCTTACAATCGGCAAGAAAAAATATGAAGAAGTTGAAGGTCAAATGAAAGACATTGCTGCTAAAATGGCTGATTTAAGAGCAACTCTTCTTGATGATATTCAAAGAGATAGTAACTCATTTAATGATGTTATGAAGGCTATGAAATTGCCAAAGGATACTGAAGAAGAGAAAGCAATAAGAACTGCTGCTATGCAAGCAGGACTTAAAATTGCAGCAGAGGTTCCATTTGAAATAGCAAAGCACGCTTTTGAAATTATGCCTTTTGCAGAAACAGTTGTTGAAAGCGGAAATTCAAATGCAGTAACTGATGGTTTAGTTTCAGCAATGCTAGCAAGAACAGCTGTATTATCAGCATTATTAAATACAAAAATCAACCTTGCATCAATAAAGGATGAAGCATATGTTGCTGACATGAGCAAGAAAGTTAAGGATTTAGAAGAAAAGGTTGTAGAATTTGAAAAGAGAATTTTAAGTAAATCACCATATTAATGATATATAGATAAAATCCTTTTTCAAATGATAAGTTTTATTGTAAAGAGATATACTCTATTACAATTTTCAAATGTGATTGGTATAAGGAGTAAAAATGAATACATCATATTTAAAAACATTTATAGAAGTTATAAATTTAAAAAATATATCTAAAGCAGCAGAAAAGCTTTTTATAACACAACCAGCAGCATCAAAGCAGCTACAGCTCTTAGAAAAAGAGTTTGGAGCAGTTTTGTTTAAAAAAGAGGGAAGAGATATACTTCCAACTGAATCTGGTAAAGAGCTTTATAAATATGCTTTAAATATACTTGTTGAAGAAAATAAAATTTATGACAAGCTTAAAAAAGCTAATAAAGATTTAGATGAAGAAATTAACATATATTCAAGCTCCTTACCAGCAGATTATTTTCTTTATAATATAATTTTTGAATTTAACAAAATTTATCCAAAGGCTACCTATAATATTAAAAAAACAGATTCAAATGTTGTTTTTAATTATATTGAAGATGGTATGATTAATTTTGGATTCACAGGAGCTATGTTTAAGAAAAGCAACTTAAATTATATTCCAATAGCTGAGGACGAGCTTATTATTGCTGCTTCTGCTACTAAGTATTCAGAATTTAAGGATAAAGAAGTACCTCTAGAATTTTTATTTGAGCATGATTTCATTTTAAGAGAAAAAGGCTCAGCAACTCTTAAAACCTTTGAGAATTATTTAAATACTAAAAATCTTTATTTAGAAAATCTTAAAACAAAAATAAGAGTTGAAGATAATGAGATTATTAAGACTTTAGTAAAAAATAATATGGGTATTACAATCATATCTAAGCTTGCTGTGGAAAAAGAAATTAAGGAAGGATCAATAGTAGCTATTAGGATAAAGGATTTAGAATTAAAAAGACAGCTTTACTTTGTATATCATAGTAAAAGATATTTTTCTAGAACAGAAGAAGCTTTTAGAGACTTTATTATTACAAAATATGGAAAATAAATATTAGTTTATAATGTAATTTAAAAAAAATTAAAAAGTTCACATAGTGAACTTTTTAATTTTTTGATAAATCGATACGATTAAAAGTGAGTACCACTTTTTATACTTTCTAAAATATAATGCTAAATATTAGAGTTGGAGTCTGAGTACAGGTATACTAATTACAAACCCTTCTTAGCTTAAAGAATTTTATTATTGTGATTAGTATAGCATACCATTTTGCTTGTAAACTATTAGCAACAATTATTATTGTTTCCACAGTTGCACATTAATATTACTAATAAAAGGAAGAAAAATAGTAAGTTGCTTCCTCCGTTACAATTATCTCCACATCCGCCGAAAAATCCCATAAATTGTTACCTCCTTGATTATTATGTTTGGTATATTATATGTGAGTATACCTTTTGCGTTACAAAGATGAAAAAATATTATTTTAAAATAGAATTTTAAAATAATAAACAGGAGTATATCCTGTTCCATAATATATGCAAGAGGACTATGCTTTGCTACT
>JBPOHM010000320.1:0-6285 GCA_052035585.1 Bacillota bacterium | reverse complement strand
CCTAAAATAACTTCAATTGAGCAACAAAAAAACAATAAAGATAGATTTAATATTTTTTTAGATAACAGCTTTGCCTTTGGCTTAGATGCTTCAATTTGCCATAAATATAAGTTAAAGGAAGACATGCAGCTTGATGAAAATTATATTAATAACATACTAAAAACTGAAGAAAAGAATAAGGCATCAAATTATGCAATGTATTTATTATCTAAAAAGGACAGAACTAAAAGAGAAATAATTGATAAATTAAAGGACAGCGGCTTTGATAATGAAACTATAGATTATGTTTTAGACAAGCTTGAGGAATACAACTACATAAATGATGAAGCTTATAGTGAAAAATATATTAATGATAAAATGAAATTTTCAAAATATGGAGCAAATAAAATTAAAGCTAAGCTATACTCTAAAGGTGTCGATAAAGAAATTATTTCCAAGGAAATAATCAAAATTGATAATAATTTGGAGCTTGAAAATGCACTTACATTAGCTCAGAAAAAGCTAAGCTCTATCAAGGAAAGCGATAAGTATAAAATTAAGTCTAAGCTATCAGGCCATTTGATAACAAAGGGCTTTAGCTATGACATAATTAAAAAGGTTTTTTCAGAACTCGAATTGTAATCTTAGTAAAATCAATGGAGTTGTTTTTAAACAACTCCATTTTTACTATTTAACTATTCTATAATATGTTCTTGCAGTAAGTGCATATACAATTGCATAAAATACTGTAAATATTAGAATTGATACCAATGTACATATTGCAAATAAATTAGTATTTACTAAATTAATCAATCTAAGCATCTTTGTAATTATTGGGAAGGCAAATGCTATGTGAATTCCTGCTGTTACAATTGGCAAGAAGAACACAGTTAATACCTGAGAACGTATTGAGCTTTTAATTTCTGAATGACTCATCCCAACCTTTTGCATTATCTCAAAACGTTCCTTATCATCATAGCCCTCTGAAATTTGCTTATAATACATAATTAATACAGTAGCCATGATAAATACCATACCCAAGAATATTCCTAAGAAGAATAAGCCTCCATATATATTATAAAAATCCTTAGTTCCTTCTGCTGATGAGCTCATAGATATAGGGTATGTGTCCTTTACAGATACTAATTTATAAATTTCAGTAAACAAGTCATCATAGAATATTTTTTGCTCATCTAAAGTACCAGGTAAGTCAAAAGCAAAATATGTGATAGTATCAAAATTATCTTTAATATCTTCGTTTTTAATTAGATTATTAAAATACTCAATATTACTAGTTACTATATAATAGTTTTCCCAAATATCCATACCAGATCTATCATTAATCTCAAATTCCTTTAAGTTTTCTTTTATTTTATACTCATTATTAAGAAATTTTATACTGTCATAATTAAATTTCTTAGTATCTGTCATATATAAAAGCACTTCATCTTCTTTTAAGTCTACATTGCTATTTGAGATTCTATTATAATCCTCTAATGAAATTATAAACACTATTTTTCGTATATCTACATTGTCTAAATTATTATACCTGCCACCTTCTTTTAGCACTAATTCATTATTACTTAATTCAGCATCAAAATCTATATATTTATATACCAACTTATTATAAGCCTCCATATTGTGCTTATTTAAGACTTCCTCAATAGTTTTTTCAGCATTTTCAGTAAGAGCTTTGTCATATTCATTTAAATGAATATTAATATTTCTAGGAAATCTTGATCTTATTGAATCCTCTAAGCCTAAATATAAAGAAACAGTAGAAGATAACATTACTAAAACCATAGTTGATAATATACATATATTAGCAAGTCCAGCAGCATTTTGCTTCATTCTGTAAATCATTCCCGATACACTTGTAAAATGCCTTGTTTTATAATAATATGTTTTATTCCTTCTAAGAGCCTTTAATATCATTATACTTCCAGTTGTAAATACTAAAAAGGTTCCTATGATAACTAAAATAACCGCTATAAAAAATGCAAACAGAGTAGCAACATTCATTTTTGATGCTAATGCTATATAATATCCACTACCTAGGCATAAGAAACCAGCAATTGATAACAGCCATTTAGTTTTTGGCTCCTTCTCTCCTAGCTGTCCTCCCTTTAGAAGCTCTACAGGCTTAGAAAGGTGTATTTGTCTTAAATTATTCAATAATATTAATGCAAAAATAACCCCAAACAAGCCAAGCACTGCAAATATTGCCTTGTATGATATATTAAAGCCAAAGTACACATTAAATTTCATCAGCTTAACCAACAATAGCAAGCTAAGTCTTGAAAAAAGAATACCAAATAAAATTCCCAATGCTATGCTAAGAATTGCTATAAATAATGTTTCGTAAAAGATTATTCTAGCAATATGCTTTTTTTCCATACCCAAAATATTAAATAAACCGAATTCCTTTTTCCTTCTTTTCATCAGAAAGCTATTTGTATACATTAAAAATATAACTGCAAAAATAGCTATTACCCATGTTCCAAGCATAAGAAGAGTTTGTGTCATAGCTCCCCCATACATACCTGCAAGTCCCTTATCAATAGAAAGTGCAAATATAATATAGTACATCATTACTGTTCCAATGCAAGTTAATATATAAGGTATATATGTTCTATAATTATTTTTAATATTTATTAAAGCAAGACGTTGATAAAAAAACTTACTCATCTCTTCCACCACCTGTTGCAATCATGGTTAAAGTATCTGAGATTTTTTGATACATATCCTCATTGCTCATTGAGCCTTTATACAACTGATGGAATACCTCACCATCCTTAATGAACAATACTCTATTAGCATGACTTGCTGCCTTGACACTGTGAGTTACCATGAGAATAGTCTGATTATTTGCATTAATTTTACTAAAAATCTTTAAAAGCTCATCTGTAGCTTTAGAATCAAGCGCACCTGTTGGCTCATCTGCTAATATTATCTTTGGATTTGTAATAAGTGCTCTTGCAACAGCAGTTCTTTGCTTTTGACCACCAGATACCTCATATGGAAATTTTGCTAGAATATCAGTTATACCCAAACTCTTAGCTACCGGTTGTAACCTTTCCTTCATTTCATCATATGACTTGCCTGCTAATACTAATGGTAAAAATATATTATCCTGTATTGAAAATGTATCAAGCAGGTTAAAATCTTGAAAAACAAAGCCTAAATTATCACGTCTGAAGGCAGAGATCTCCTTTTCTTTAATAGTAACAATACTATTTCCGTTTAATAAAACCTCTCCGCTAGTAGGTTTATCAAGTGCTGCCAATATATTTAATAGTGTTGTTTTTCCAGAACCAGACTCACCCATTATAGCAACATACTCTCCATTTTCAACAGAAAACGAAACATTTGATAATGCTAAAACCTGATTTCCTCCAAAACGTGTTGTGTAAATTTTCTTTAAATTATTAACCTCTAATAGTGACATTTTATTTATTTTCCTCTCATAATCAAATATTTTTGCATTTATTAAACTTATTATACAGATTTATATTTAGATTATTTTTAATTCAAGTTTAACAAATCACAACACTATTATAAAAAATATGGAAATGCCTTGCCATAACTTTAGCTTACATTTCCACCGTTAAAACTTACAATATTGAAAGGTTTTACATTATACTAAACAAAGATTTTCTCCATTATACCATTTTCTATATCATCTAAACTATAAATATGCTCCATTACTTCAAATGTCTCTTGTAAGTTCCCTCTTGCACTCTTCCAGCCAATACCATCTGTAAACCACACAAATGTAAACCCATCTATACTATCTGCTTCTTGTGACAACATCTTATAGCTTCTGGCGGTTTCATTGAGTTTTGAACCTCCACCACCATAAAAATTAGTTTCAATACCATATATCATTTTATCAGTTTTTATTACAAAATCAAACCTTTTAGTTGATTTCCCATGATTAGATAGTGCTGATAAATCAATATTCCATCTTCTTTCAATATCTCTTATATACATTTCTTTAAAATATGTATTATCTTTTATAAATCCTGCTGAGACAATGTAGCTTTCAACCAAATCCTCCATTAGATGTCCACCTCTATTCTTTCGCCCATTTGAATCCAGTCCAGTCTCAACTCCAGTTACATAATCTACTAAGTTACTTATGATATGATTCTCTAATAAATCAAACAAACCTGTTTTTTCCATAAAATATGAATATTTTTCATAATATTTATGACTATTTGGTGGATATATTCCATTATCAAATTTATATAAATAACCACCATTTTCATCCTGACAATAAATTTCTTTTTCTCTTTTAGCTAATAAAATTGGTATAACATTTAAAATCTTAGGATATTCTTTTAATAAGTTTTCAAAATCGTTTTTTATATTTTTACTTCCTATAAGTGAATTAAGAATGTTCAACTCAACTTTAATTACATCAACATTATTATTTACTTTATCAAAATCAACATAGTAGTCATAACTTGATATACTGTCTCTAAATTTTTTTAACCAATCATTAAAATCTCTATTCTTCATTTATTACTTTCTCCAATCTCCTTTTGGATATTTGTAAATATTCTTCACAATTGTCTATACCAATAAATTTCCTTCCACGGTTCAATGCTTCAACTCCCGTAGTTCCTGAGCCACAAAATGGATCTAATATAACTTGTCCCTCTGCTGTAGAAGATAATATTATACGTTCCAATATATATCTCGGTTTTTGTGTAGGATGCTTTCCTTCTTTTTTCTCTGATGGTTTTGTTAAACTTCCAGTCCATACATCCTTTATTTGTTTACCATTGTTAAATTTTTTCATATCATTATAGTTGAACAAATGTCTAGCTTTTTTATCATTTTTCTTAGCCCATAATATAGTTTCAGTAGAATGTGTAAAACATCTACAAGCTAAATTAGGTGGTGGATTTGTTTTTTGCCATGTAATATTGTTTATAATTTTAAATCCTTCTTGTTCCAATGCCATACCTATTGAATAAATGTTATGTAATGTTCCTGATATCCAAATAGTACCATTAGGCTTTAAAACTCGTTTACATAAATTAATCCATTTTCTATTGAACTTGTACTTTTCTTCAACATTACTTACATCATTTACTTTTAACTTGTCCCAATCACCTTTATTAACTGAAACCATCTTACCTGCTTTACACGTTATACCATCATTACTAAGAAAATATGGTGGATCTGCAAATATCATATCAATACTATCTTCTCTAATTTTCCTAAGAATATCAAATGAATCACCTAAAATCAAATGTGATTTATCAGTATAATAGTACAATGGGACTCTACCTTCATAAAGATTATTCATTTTAAACTCCATACTTAATAATTACATATAATTACTTCTTCCCCAACTCTATTTGAAGCATCAGAGTTAATCATCCTCTTAACATTTACTACATCAATTTTATACCCTTTTCCACTATACAATTCATGTATTAATTCTGTATTATGATTAGTCAACATACAGTAACACCCTCTTTTTGTTAAATCGTCATATAAAGAAGCTAATCTTTTATGACTTTCTATATCAAATCCTTCTTTTGTATATGATTCAAATGATGTTGGATTTAATGGTGCATATGGACTATCTAAAAACACAAAATCTCCTGATTTAGCATTTTCACACGCTACCTGAAAATCTCCATCTAATATTATTACCTTCTTCAAATAATTTGATATTGATATTATTGAATTATCTTCGATAGATTTTCTTCTACTATTATTATATGGAACATTAAATAGTCCTTTTCCATTTACTCTATATAGTCCATTAAAACAGTGCTTATTTATAAAAATAAATAAAGCTGCTAATTCTATATCATATTCTTCCTTCATTAACTTATCATTATAATTTTCTCTTAATGAATAATAGTATTCCTTACCATCTTCCCACATTTCATTATCTAATATATTTATAAATTTTATAAAATCTTTTGGAGCATTACAAATTTGTCTATAAGCGTTAATTAAAGACTTATTAATATCATTTATTACTGCATTTTCTGGTAATAATTCAAACAAAACAGCACCACCACCAACAAATGGTTCATAATATTTATTATAACTTTTTGGCATTCTTTCTTTTATTTGTGACAATAGTTGTCGTTTACCTCCAGCCCATTTTACAAATGGTGTGATGTTTGAATTAAGCATTATTATTCCTCTTTTCTGTACTTTAAAATATATTTTTATTATAAATAGAAATATAAAAATTAACAACTTAAAAATTTTTGAAACACAAATATATATTCATGAGCTAAAAGTAAGAAATTATTATTTTTACTTTTCCAA
>JBPOHM010000129.1:0-1713 GCA_052035585.1 Bacillota bacterium | reverse complement strand
AATGATGAATCAAACAATGCAGAAGATACAGATGAAGTCAATAAGAATGATATAGAAAATTCAAGCTTATCTAAATTATTTGAAGAAGTTAAGAATATTAAATCAGATGATATTATAGAAGAAAATAATTTTAAAGATATAAAGGATAATGAAGCTCCTATAAGGGAGCAAGAAGCAAATGAGATTATAAGCCAAGAAGAAGCTATCAGTACGGATGTTGATAATTTAGAGATGAATTTATCTAGTTCAGAAAATAAATATACTGTAAATTTCATTGAAGTACTTATAAAGGATAAATTAGATGCTGTTTTAGATAGATTTAAGTGTTGTAGGTGTGAAGAATGTTTAAATGATATTGTAGAAATATCACTTAACTCACTTCCGAAATATAGCTTCACTGGAACAAAGAAAGAGATTGAGGATGCATTTAATGAATTTAAGCAGACTAACAATATTGATGTAATCTCAGCTATTATAAAAGCAATAATTATTATTAGAAAAAAAGAAAATCATAATAAAAATTGAGTATAAAAAGTGCACCCTTTAACATTTGGGTGCACTTTTTACTCAATTTATTTTTTTGCTATTTTTCTTCTCTATACATTCCAACAACTGAAATTACTATATCCTTATATTGTGGATGATTTTTTATGTCAGTGAAGTTAAAATACTTCTTGTATAATTTCTCTATTTGTGCAAATTCATCAGCTGATGTATTTAAATCATATAATTTATTTATTGCATATACAACCTCTGCTCTTGTTACCTTTGCTCCAGGATTAAATTTATCCCCATTAGCACTTATTATACCTCTATTCGCTAATTTTAATATATCAGCCTTAGCATAATTAAATTCAGATGTTATATCTGTAAAACTAAAATTATTCACAGCTGGTATATTTGTAATCTTAGTCTTCAAGGTGCTTATATTACAAAGCATTGTTGCAAATTCTGCTCTATTTAATGCTTGATCTGGTTTAAAGGTTTTATCCTTATAGCCTTGAATATAACGCTTTGAAACTGCCATACCAATATAATTCTCTGCCCAATGTCTTGATATATCAGTTAATTTTGCCTTATCTTTTAAACTTATATCATAGGGTAAATCATTTATTCTACATAATATAGCAACCATTTGTGCTCTTGTAATTGCTCCATTTGGAGAAAATGATGTTTTACTTATACCCTTCATATAAGCTGGGAATATATTATTAAAATAAATATTTTCATCAACATCATAATAGTATTGTGTACCAATATTAGAGAATAAATTTTTCACACTAGGATTAGCATGTACGTGTAATCCAAGTGTTTTATTTCTCTTGTTTTTGATTTCAACACTTGCTACAGTTCTATTTCCTGATGTATCAACAACAATAAATGAATATTCACCATTATATATAAATTCTGTAGGATGCTTGTATTCAAATTCAACATTACTTGATGAGTTTGTTATTGGAACATATTTTCCATCGTATGTAATTATATAAGCAAGCTTAATATTATCCTTTAATTTTTGTTCAAACTTATTCTCATAGGTAATTAAGATGCTTACATCAGGTCGCATAAAATCTATGTCCTTTATTTTAAATACAAACAACTCCTTTAAGCCTGATTTTGTTTCAGCTATTATCTCATAGCTTCCATTTTCAGTTATAAAGTCCATCTCAGGATAGGTAAAGAAATCTTGTCCTGAAGCAAAATTATATGCTC
>JBPOHM010000378.1:0-5912 GCA_052035585.1 Bacillota bacterium | reverse complement strand
ATTTTGTATTAAAATCAACAGTTAAGGTTTTAATAAATATAATTTTATAATAATTCAAAATTTAAGGGGATACTATGGAAAAGATTAGAAGCATGACAGGGTATGGTAAGGGCGAATATAATGATGGAGTTAAAAATATTGTAGCAGAAGTTAAGACTATTAATAATAGATACAGTGATATAAATATAAAAACTCCAAGACATTTAAGGTTCTATGAGGATAATATAAGAAAAATTGTTAAAAATAGTATTTCCAGAGGAAGAATAGAAGTTTATATAAATATAGAATACATAAGTGAATCTGACACAGTTATTACACCTAATATAAACTTAGCTTTACAATATAAAAATGCTATTGAAGAAGTAAAGAAAAGCTTGGATCTTAATGATGATGTTAGATTAGATACTATTATTAAATTTCAAGATGTTTTAGTTTCAAAGGACAACTCTGAGGATGAAGAAAAGCTCGCTATAAGTGTTGAAAATGCAGTTAAAAATGCTATTGATAAGCTTTTGCTAATGAGAGAAGTTGAAGGTGAGCATTTAAAGAATGATATATTAAGTGGAGTAGAAAAAATTAAGACTTTAGTCATTGATATAAAGAATAATTCTTCTACATTAGTTGCTGAGTACAAGGATAAGCTTGAAAATAGAATAAAAGAGCTTCTAGGCAATAAATATGATTTAGATGAAAATAGACTATACAATGAAATAGCATTCTATGCAGATAAGAGCGATATCAATGAAGAATTGATACGTTTAAATTCTCATATAATGCAGATTGAGAGCACTCTAAATGAGGGTGGAGCTATTGGTAAGAAATTAGATTTTATAATTCAAGAGGCTAATAGAGAGATTAACACAATAGGCTCAAAAATCAATAATCTTGATATTACTAAAAATGTTATAGAAGTAAAAAATATTTTAGAAAAGATAAGAGAGCAAATTCAGAATATTGAATAATGAAAGGAATACATTACAAGATGAACAAAGGATTATTAGTAGTTATTTCTGGTCCATCAGGTGCTGGAAAAGGAACAATATGTAGAAGTTTAACAGAAAATGCAATAGATTTGGAGCTTTCTGTTTCTGCGACTACTAGAGCACCAAGAGTAGGTGAAATTGAAGGTAAAAATTATTACTTTGTAAGTTTGGATAAATTTAAAGAAAAAATTGATAATGGTGAATTTTTAGAGTATGCTAAGGTTTATGATAACTATTATGGAACTCCAAAGGATAAAGTAATTGAAAAACTAAATGATGGAAGAACTGTAATCCTTGAGATAGATATTCAAGGAGCTTTGCAGGTTAAAAAATCACATCCTGAGGGTGTATTTATATTTATTGTTCCACCTTCAATTGATGAGCTGCAAAAGAGAATAATAACAAGAGCAACTGATACAATAGAGATTATAGGTAAAAGGATGCAATGTGTTAAGGATGAACTTAATTATGTAACAGAATATGATTATGTAGTTATGAATGATAGTCTGGAAGATGCAGTTGATAAAATTAGATGTATAATTGATGTTGAAAAAATGAAATCACATAGAAATATGGATTTAATTAAAAGGATTAGTGGAGAAAATTAAAATAAGTTTTTTATAAATTTTACATAGATTTTTAAAAAATAAACAAAATTCATATAGAAGGAGTAATAAAATGCAAAAAATATCAATAGATGAATTGCTAAGTATGGTAAATAGTAGATATTCATTAGTTACAATAATAGCAAAAAGAGCAAGACAAATTATAGCTGGAGATGATCCACTAGTATATACTAAAACATCTAAACCTGTTTCAGTTGCGATAGAAGAATTCTATGACGGTAAGATAAAACCAATTTATCCATCTGAAGAGTAGCTTGATTTTGAGCAATGTCTTCTCGTCTAGAGAAGATGTAGCGTCTTCTTAGATATTTAGTTAAAGAAGACGCTATGAGCACTCAGTCAAGCTTTTATGCTTTTTAAAACATTTGTAAAGGATGTAGTATATGTATAAAAAGTTTGTTCAAGTCATTATTAACAATAATTCAAAAAGCACAGATAATATATATACATATGGCGTTCCTGATAGATTTTTAAATCATGTCATGGTAGGGAAAAGAGTTAAAATAACATTTTCTAAGGTCAAGGATACAATGGACGCATTAGTTATTAAAATCACTTCACAAACAGATGTTTCCTTAGAAAAACTAAAGCCCATAATTGACATAATTGATGATGAAGTTATAGTAAAGCCTGAGCTTATTAAGCTGGCCTTTTGGATAAGAGAAAGATATGTATGTAAATATTCTGATGTAATCAGATTAATGATACCTTCTCAAATTAAGTATGAGCATGATAAGGAAAACAAGCTTAAAAAGGAAAAAATAATATACTTAGTTGATAAAGATAAGCCTATAGAAGAATACAATTTGAAAAATGCATCAAAGCAAATAAAGGCAATAGCTTATTTAAAGAATATCGATAGTATTTTGCTTAAGGATTTTACTGAAAATACAGGTATAACAAGTGCTACAGTCAATACCCTGATATCTAAAAATATCATAGCTGTTGATGAAAGACTATACTTAGATGAAAAAACACAAACTGATAGCTTATATATAAATACTCTTAATTCAGAGCAGAAAAAATGCTATGATGAGATAATAAATTCTGAAGATACAGCATTTCTACTTCATGGGATAACAGGAAGTGGTAAGACAGAGGTTTATATTAATTTAATTAATCACTATAGACAGCTTGGTAAACAATCAATTATGCTCGTGCCTGAAATATCCTTGACTAATCAAATAGTTGATAGGTTTGGAAAGAGCTTTGGTAAAAGAGTGGCAGTTTTTCATAGCAAGCTAACAGCAAAGCAAAGGTATATCCAATGGAAAAAGGTTCTTGATAATGAAGTAGATGTTATCATAGGTGCAAGATCAGCTTTATTTGCTCCAATTAAAAATTTGGGTATAATAATAGTTGATGAGGAGCATGAGGAGAGCTATAAATCTTCCACCTCACCAAAATATGACGGTGTAGAAACAGCTATAAGACGAGCATTTATAGAAAAATGTAAGATAGTTCTTGGCACAGCTACTCCATCATTAAAGACCTATAACCTAGTAAATAACGGATATATTAAGCTTCTTGAGATTAAAAATAGAGCTAATCATGCTATATTGCCAGAAATTAAAATAATAGATATGAAGCATGAGGTTGAGAGTGGAAATGATACTATATTAAGCAGAGAGCTATATAAAAGTATTAGAAAATCGCTTAAAAACAAAGAACAGGTAATATTATTTGTAAACAGACGAGGATACTCAAACTTTATATCCTGTAGGCAATGTGGTCATGTAGTTAAATGTGATAATTGCGATGTTTCAATGACTTATCATATGAATGAAAGCAAGCTAAAATGCCATTATTGCGGAAGAACTAAATTTGTGTTTGATAAATGTCCAGAATGTGGTAGTGATAAGATACAGCAATTTGGTTTTGGCACTCAAAGGGCAGAGGAGTTTATACAATCTGTATTTAAGGATTATAGAGTGGCAAGAATGGATTTAGATTCTATGTCTAATAAGGACAGCTATGAAAATATTTACAATGATTTTAAAAATCATAAAATAGATATATTAATTGGTACACAGATGCTTGCAAAGGGCTTAGATTTTCCTGATGTAACTACTGTTGGAGTATTATCAGCTGATTCACTTATAAATTTACCGTTTTATAATTCAGGTGAAAAAACCTTCCAGCTATTGACACAGGTTAGTGGAAGAGCCGGTAGAAGCAATAAAAAGGGCTATGTGTTTATTCAAACATATGAGCCTGAGAATTTCATAATAAATGCTGCAAAATCAAATGATTTTGATAATTTTATAAAGGAAGAAGCAATGCTTAGAAAAGAGTTTGCTTATCCACCTTACTTGAATATAATAAATATATGTACAATATCAAAATTCGAAGAGGATTTAAAAAAGTTCTCTTATGAAAGCTATGAGATACTAAAACAAAGGATTCAAGATAGGTTTAAGGGAAAAGGTGTATTATTATTTAGTCCTACACCTCACACAATATACAAGGTAAATAATGAATACAGAATTAATTTATTTATAAAGGTGTCTCTAAAATATGCTTCAGAATTAAAGAGTATTATTAGAGAGCTTTATATGGAAAAGGATGTTAAAAATATTAAAATTAGCATAAATATAGATACAGAAAATGTTTAAATAGAAAGGAAGATAATTAATGGCTTTAAGAACTGTAAGATTAGATGGAGATGAAATTTTAAGAAAAAGAAGTAGAGAAGTAGAAAAAATAGATGAGAAAATATTGACACTTCTTGATGATATGGTTGACACAATGTATGAAAAGGATGGCATAGGACTTGCTGCTCCACAAATTGGTATATTAAAAAGACTTGTTGTTATACAAGTAGATGATGAAAATTTATATAAAATGATAAATCCAAAGATAACAAAAACTAGTGGCGAGGATATAGATACAGAGGGTTGTTTAAGTGTTCCTGGTAGAAGAGGACTTGTTAAAAGACCATTAAATGTAACTGTTGAATATACAGATATCGAAGGAAACTTGCAAACACTAGATGCAGAAGGCTTATTAGCTAGATGTGTATGCCATGAAATAGACCATCTTGATGGAATACTTTATACAGATAAAATGATACTTGAAGTTGAGGTTGATGATTAATAATGAATATAATTTTTATGGGAACACCTGGTTTTGCTGTTCCATGTTTACAAAAATTGTATGATGAAGGACATAATATAAGTCTTGTAATAACTCAACCAGATAGACCCTTTGGTAGAGGTAAAAAGATTAAAAAGTCTGAAGTTAAGGAAAAAGCAGAAGAATTAGGATTAGATATTTTCCAACCTGCTAAGGTTAAGAGTGAGGATTCTATTGCTAAAATAAAGGCATTAAATCCTGAACTAATAATTGTTGTAGCATATGGTCAGCTACTAAATAAAGAAATTTTAAATACACCTAAATTTGGATGTATTAATGTTCATGCTTCATTACTTCCAAAGCTTAGAGGTGCTGCACCTATTAATTGGGCTATTATTAATGGTGAAAAAATAAGTGGTGTTACAACAATGCTTATGGATGAAGGCTTAGATACTGGTGATATGTTATTAAAAAAAGAGGTAGCAATTACTGAAAATATGACTGCCGGAGAGCTGCATGATATATTAAGTGAAGTTGGTTCAGAGCTTTTAATAGATACAATAAATGGATTAGATAAGATTGAGAGAATAAAGCAGGATAATAACGAATCTAGCTATGCTCCACTATTAAAAAAAGAGATGTCGCTTATAAATTGGAAGGATACTGCACAAAATATTCATAACATGATAAGAGGTTTAAATCCTAATCAATTAGCATATTTTCCTTATTTCGATGGTGCTGTTGTTAAGGTGCATAAGACTTCAATTGTTGAAAATTATAATGGCAATAAAGCTTATGAAGCAGGAACAGTGCTAGAGACTTCTAAAAATGGTATATTTGTTAAAACTGGTGATGATAAGGTTATTCTTATAGAAGAATTTCAAATGCCTGGTAAAAATAAGGTATCTACAAAGGATTATTTGAGAGGCAATACCTTTAAAGAGAAAATACGATTGGATTATGAATATTTCACAGCAGTTAATGATAATTTTTAATAAGTAGGTGATCTTTTGACCGATAATTTTAGAATAATTAGTATTGAATCTTTAAAGAAAATACATCAAAATAATTCTTATTCAAATATAATAATAAATAATGATATAAAGAAAATTGATGAAAAATACAATAATATTTATAGAAAAACAGTCCTTGGAGTAGTAGAAAATATTTATTTTTTGGATTATGTAATAAATAAATTTTCATCTACTAAAGCAAAAAAATTACAAAC